>JALRBG010000108.1 GCA_023257855.1 Pseudomonadales bacterium
TTGACGGCCCGGTCGTGTAGATGCATGAGCGGTACTGGGTACCCCGGTCATTGCCCTGGCGCATGCCCTGGGTGGGATCATGAGCTTCCCAGAATGCCTTCAGGAGCTCATCGTAGCTGATCTGCGCCGGGTCGAAAACCACTAGGATGACCTCGGCATGCCCGGTCAGGCCGCTGCACACCTCCTTGTAAGTCGGGTTGGGAGTATAGCCGCCGGCGTAACCCGGAGCTGTGCTGTAGACTCCGGGGAATTGCCAGAATCGACGCTCGGCACCCCAGAAACAGCCAAGCCCAAAAACCGCCTGTTCCAGATGTTGTGGGAACGGCGGCAGGATACGGTTGCCGTTGACATAGTGTGTTTCGGGCACCTGCTGGGGCTGTTCCCTACCCGGTAGTGCACGGTCCCGGGGTACCATTGTTTCCCTATCCAGCATAGCATCCAGAAATGACATACAATTGTTCCGTAATTAATTGAATAACAGGAATATTTCCTATTCAGCCCGAGCGCCAGTGGCGACTAGACTAGGCATCATAGACGTCGGGAGATAGATTGAAAAGACCGGGGTGGTGCTTTATTCTTCACCCGGATTCCTATCCATTCATTACAAAAAAAACACCGTAGAGTCAGGAAGTTAGCACACAGAATGTATCTAGAATTTTTCGGCATGCGTGAGCTGCCTTTTACCCTGACCCCGCACACGGATTTCTTCCTGGATCTGGATGGTCACCACCGGGCATTGGAGGTGATTCAGCTGGCGCTGGAGAGTGGTGAGGGCTTCATCAAGATCATCGGCGAGGTCGGCACCGGAAAGACACTCCTCTGCCGTCGGCTCCTCAATACGATCAGTGATAACTTCGTCACTGCCTACGTTCCCAATCCCTTCCTGACTCCCGACGGCCTGCTGCTGGCCCTGGCCGAGGAACTTGGCCTCGATGTCAATCATGAAAAAGGCCGCCACCATGTATTGGGTGAAATCAACCGCAAGCTCATGGAAATCAGGCAGTCAGGCAAGCAGGTGGTTTTCCTGCTGGATGAAGCCCAGGCAATGCCTGAAGAAAGTATCGAAGTGCTGCGCCTGCTGACCAACCTGGAAGTTATCGTACGCTAGCTCCCTTTCTTTACGCGCAGTCCTTCGGCAACGTATTCGATCCAGTGCCTGACCTGTTTGCTGGTGCCGCCGGCCAGGTGGCATTGGCAGCCTATATTGGCCGTAGCGATGCTGTCTGCCTCCCCGGCTTCCAATGCCTGCAGTTTTTGCCTGCGCAACTCCGAGGCCAGTTCGGGCTGGAACAGTGAATAGGTACCCGCCGAGCCGCAGCACAAATGACTGTCCCTGACGGGGGCCAGTGTGAATCCGAGCTGCTGCAACAGCTTCTCGGTAACCCCGCCAAGCTGCTGACCATGCTGCAATGTACAGGGACTGTGGAAGGCCAGGGTCTGGCTCCCGGCTGCATTCAGGGCCGACAGTTCCTGCGCGGCCAGGAATTCGCCGGCATCTTTTATCGCATGCACAACGCGCTCGGCCTTTATCCTGTAGGGATCATCCTGGGCAAACAAGCTGCCATAATCCTTGATGAAATTGCCGCAGCCGCTGGCCGTACTAATGATGGCTTCCGCACCCGCATCCAGTTCGGCAAGGAGCTGGTCAACAAGTTGCCGGGCTCTCGCCAGGCCTATATCCTGGCTGCCGCTATGGTAGTGCATGGCGCCGCAGCAGCTTTCATGACGAATACGCACGCAGCGGATATCCAATTCCCGCAGGACGACTTCGGCGGCATTAACGGTATCGGGTGACAGGCTCGATTGCACACAGCCCTGGAGCAGCACAACCTTGCGTTTGGCTTCGTTGCTGAAAGCTGCAATTTCATCGAACCTACGCTTTCCCGGCAACTGGCGAGCCAGCGATGCCGGTAACAGGAAGGCAAGCAACCGTCCCAGTCGCGCCAGGATGGCAAATAATGCAGGCGAGCCCAGTATGGCAAGCAGGAGTCCACGCCGGATGCGTGTCGTCAGCGGCAATGCCACATCCTGTGCCAGCATGGCCTGCCCGATGCCGAGCAAGCGGTGATATTGCACGTTGGAGGGGCAGGTAGTCTCACAGGACTGGCATACGAGACACCTGTCCAGGTGTGTTCGGGTGATACGGGTCGCCTTGCCGGATTCCAGGTATTCCTTCAGCAGGTAGATACGACCCCGGGGGCTGTCCAGTTCGTTGCCTGTCAGCAAAAAGGTCGGACAGGTGGCGGTGCAGAACCCGCAGTGCACGCAGGAACGCAGGATACTGTCCGCCTCGCGACCGGCGTCCGTTGCTAGTAAAGCTGGCTGCAATCTGGTCTGCATGTCAGAGGCCTGCGTACATCCTGCCGGGATTAAGGATGCCTGCGGGATCGAAAGCGGTTTTCAATCGTCGATGCCAGGTCATGTGCCAATCGGGCAACGGCTGGAAGACCTGGTCGGATGCACCGCGCACCTCCTGGCGAAACAGGCTGGCGTGGCCGTTGCAGGCATCCATGACAGTAAAAACCGACTCCGCCGATGCTTCCGTTTTCAGCCAGTGCAGGCACCCGCCCCACTCCGTCAGCACATCATGCGCATTGCCGATTAGTGAACTGATATCCGCAGCTGCCGGCACGGACAGGCGCCATATGTCACGTCCTTCAGTGAAAAAAGGCAACTCGTGGTTTTTCAACTGGCTCCAGAACGCATCATCTTCATACCTGTGCCAGTCAACGAAGCTGTAATGCCGATCCAGTTGTACCGGTAGTCTGGCCACTTCCTTATCGCCAGCGGAAAACCGGACGAGCAGTCGATCGCCGTCATGGCAGTCAGCAGTCACCGGCAAGCCGCGCCGGCGCATGTCATTAACCAGTGCGCCGGCCTTGTCCCTGCCAATAGTAAATGCCACGGTCAACTCCGCTGGTGATCGCGGCACCACTTTGACAGTGGCCTCCAGGATGACACCAAGGCAGCCAAGAGAACCCACCATGAGTCGGGACACATCATAACCGGCCACATTCTTCATGACCTTGCCACCAAAGCGCAGGATTTCGCCATTACCGTTGAGAATGGTACAGCCCAGGACAGTGTCCTGTACGGCGGCACGGTAAGGCCGTGACGGCCCTGACAATCCCGCCGCCAGCATGCCGCCGAAGGTTGCATACTCGCCGAACAGTGGCGGCTCGCAGCCCAGCATCTGGTCTTTTTGCAGGAGGGTGGCCTCGATTTCGGCAAGCGGCGTACCCGCACGGGCCGTGAGCACGAGCTCAGTGGGTGCATATTCCGTGATGCCGGTATGGATGCGGGTGTCGAGTCGGTCGTGACTCACCTGCCGGCCATAGAACTGCTTGCTGCCGCCGCCACAGATGGCCAGCGCCCGCTGTTCTGTTACAGCATCGTTAACCTGGGATTGCAGGATATGGGCGCTGTCCTGCATGACTATTGTCCCTGCCCTAGCCGAGGCAACAGGCGGTTTGGTTCGATGTCCGCTGCCAGGGCGCGATATTCCTGGCAATGCTTGAGGAGCGGAATATTCTTGCCGGGGTTGAGCAGGTTATCTGGGTCGAGCGCTTCCTTGACGCGATGGAACTGGGCAATTTCCGCGTCGGTAAATTGCAGCGGCATCTGGCGGATCTTTTCCAGGCCAACACCATGCTCACCGGTAATGGTACCCCCAACTTCGATGCATTTTTCCAGGATGCGCCCGCCCATTTCCTCAACGGCTTCCAGTTGGCCCTCGATATTGGCGTCAAACAGGATCAGCGGATGCAGGTTGCCGTCACCGGCATGGAATACGTTGGCAACGGCAAAGCCATATTCACGGGACAGGCTGTCAATGTAATTGAGAACTCCGGCCAGGGCGCTGCGCGGTATGGTGCCATCCATGCAATAGTAGTCAGGCGAGATGCGACCTACAGCCGGGAAGGCGCTTTTACGCCCCTTCCAGTACAGGGCCCGCTCCTCCGGACTGCCGGCAACTTTCAGGGAAGTTGCACCCGAATGCTTCAGTACCTCGCGGGTGGCCTGCAATTGCTCCTGTACGTTTGCTGGCGAGCCGTCGATTTCGATAAGCAGGATCGCGGCAGCGTCACGAGGATAGCCGGCATGGGCATAATCCTCGGCCGCGCAGATCGCATTGTTGTCCATCATCTCCAGGCCGCCGGGAATGACCCCCGCCGCGATGATATCGCTGACTGCCTGCCCTGCTGCATCAACACTGTCGAAGGCAGCCAGCATGACTTCCACCTCTTGTGGCAGCGGCAGCAACTTGACGGTGATTTCCGTTACCACCATCAGCATGCCTTCAGAGCCTATGATCAGCGGCTGCAGGTTGAACCCCGCACTGTCGAGGCCGCCGCTGCCGACAGTGACGGGTTCGCCCCTGGCGTTGAAGCCATGCAGTTGCAGTACGTTATGGACGGTGAGCCCATATTTAAGGCAGTGCACACCCCCGGCATTCTCGGCAATATTGCCGCCGATGGAGCAGGCGATCTGCGAGGACGGGTCCGGCGCGTAAAACAGGCCATGCACGGACGCCGCCTCGGAGATAGCCAGGTTCCTGACGCCAGGCTGCACCCTGGCGGTCATGGCGTCCGGGTCTATCCCCAGTATGCGGTTGAGACGGGTCAGCACCAGCAGCAATCCTTGCGGATGCGGCTTGGCCCCGGCAGACAGGCCCGTACCTGCGCCGCGGGTGACAACGGGAACCCCAAGCTCATGGCAGAGGGCCAGGATGGAGCAGACTTCTCCGGTATTGCAGGGGAGGACCGCCAGCATGGGCAACTCCCGGTAGACCGAGAGGCCGTCGCATTCAAACGGTTTCAGCTGTTCTTCCGTGGCGAGAATGTATTGCGGGGCCAGTATGGTCTTCAGGCTTTGCAGGAGACGTGTTCGGATTCCGGCTTCAGCCACGGCAGATTTCCAGATAGCGCTGTATCACCGCCGGCATGCCTTGCTC
Source organism: Pseudomonadales bacterium (assembly GCA_023257855.1). Lineage (GTDB taxonomy): Bacteria > Pseudomonadota > Gammaproteobacteria > Pseudomonadales > Pseudohongiellaceae > Eutrophocola. The sequence goes on from JALRBG010000108.1 coordinate 4,955, forward strand.
CAGGCACTCGACGGTCAGCGCATGACCAATGGAGACTTCCAGGATGCCGGGAATGGCAAGAAAGTCAGGCAGGTTCTCCAGGTCGAGATCGTGACCTGCATTCACTCCCAGGCCCGCCAACTGGGCCAGCAGTGCCACCTCCCGGTAACCGGCGAGCACCTGCGCTTGCGCCGGGCTTCCCCACGCCTTCGCGTAGGCTTCCGTGTAAAGTTCTATCCGGCGGCTGCCTGCAGCAGCGGCTGGTTCCACCTGAGCCGGATCCGGATCAAGAAAAACCGCCGTACGCACACCCCAGTCATTGATCCTGGCGATGATATCCGTGATAAAGGCACCCTGCTCGAGGAAGTTCCAGCCGTGGTCGGAGGTCAACTGGTTGTCCGCATCCGGCACCAGTGTGCACTGGTGAGGCCTGACCTCACTGATAATCTTGAGGAAGTCCTCCCCTGGGTAGCCCTCGATATTCAGCTCGATACCCGGATGGTCCGCAAGGAAAGCACCAAGATCGTAGGCATCACGGCGCTTCACATGCCGCTCGTCCGGTCGCGGGTGGATGGTGATACCCTCAACACCGAGGCTGATGAACTTGCCGGCAAACTCGACGACATTGGGATAATCCCGGCCGCGCGAATTTCGCAGCAAGGCGATCTTGTTCAGGTTTACGCTCAGGGTGGTCATCAGGGTGATACTTCAGCTGCAAAACACTGGTCGACATTATAACTTTATCGGTTCTTTCTTACCCTTATTTCGCAGCCAGTTGACCGAATGCAGCACGGATGGCTTGGACACGAACCAGCGCTGCATGCGGAACTTGCCCGGGAAGTCGATCAAGAGCAGGCCAAGCAGCATGGTTAACAGCCCCTGCCCGGGCAGTACGAGCAGCAATATGCCCAGCAGGATGAAGAAAACCCCGAGAATATTTTTCAGCACCAGTATGGTAATGCGCAGGACCGGGTGATTGAGGCTGCTGAGCAGGGAATGCCGCTCCGGTTCATGGAAGTAATCCGCCCGTATCTGCAGGATGAGCCAGGGAATGACCAGCAGGGTTACGAAGAAGAAAACCAGTGAAAACAGTCCCAGGTACAATACCAGGGTCTGATCGGACAGGAGTGGTTGAAGGAATGCCGGCATTGGAAAATTGTAGGTGTTTCAGGTGTTTTCAGCCACCCTGGCAAGCTCTTAACAAGACCATGCCCACCTGTTACCCTTCCCGCTAAACGTCAAAGGGCACACTCTGACATGCCGCTGTTCACCAGACGCCGCTTTCGGGCCGAACACTTCGCCACTTATATCCACAGGCGCCTGTCTTTCTTCCTGAAATTCAGCCTGTACGTCGGTGCCGCTTTGATGTTCCTGCAGGGCCGCTACCAGGCCATGGCAGAAATCCTGGTGATCCTGCTGATCACCTTCATGCCCCTCATGCTTGGCAAGCGGTTTGACGTTGTCATACCCCACGGCTTCGAAACACTGGCAATTGTGCTCCTGTACATGTCGCTGTTTCTCGGGGAATTCGGCGACTATTACAACCGCTTCTGGTGGTGGGATGTCGTGCTGCACAGCGGTTCTGCGTTCCTGCTCGGTATTCTCGGCTTCCTGCTGGTGTACGTGCTGAATGAAAAAAAGGATGTCAATCTCGACCTGCATCCCCAGTTCATCGCACTCTTTGCCTTTCTGTTCGCCATCGGCATCGGCACCCTCTGGGAAATCTTCGAATTCTTCATGGACCAGGTTTTTGGACTCAACATGCAGAAAAGCGGTCCTGTCGACACCATGTGGGACCTTATCGTCGACGTGATCGGAGCCGGGTTGATAGCCATAGTCGGGTGGGGCTACATAAAGTCGCGTGAAACAGACTCTTTCCTCGAACGCTGGATCAGGGAGTTCATTCACAAGAATCCGCATCTCTTTGAATACGACCAGATCGAAAGCGGGGTTGACCAGCCTTGAATCCGGGCAACTCCCGCACAAATAAAGCGAAAAATGTGAATGAAATGGAAAGGCGTTAAACGGTCGACGGCAGAACGCCGGGGCGTCAGGTGATACTGTTCATTGCCAGCATGGCCACGTTGACTACGATCATCAGCACGAACACACCAATCAGCAGGGGATACATTTTGGAACGCTTGCGGGCCTGGCCGGAAACCAGCTCCTTGCGTTTTTCGAGATACTCGTTGTCATCCATGGGAATCAAGAATAAACGGTTTTCGTATTTTTGTTAATCTTTTCAGGCATGTCCAGGCAAAGAAACTCATCTTTGCGAGACCGGTCACATGCCGCCAAAGCGGCATGTGTGCCGTTTACCTGCCCGTCATCACGAGTCCCTCTTGCTAACGCCAAGCACCCTATTCGCCAGTGATGGTTGCCACCAGGTCTGCTCGAGTCTGGGGAACATTGGCCGCATGCACGGCAAGATAACGTTCGAACTGCACATCGTTTTCAACGACATAACGAGCGAGTGTCTTGACGAAGGGGTTGGCCTCGGCGCCCGGTTGCGGCAGTGTAAAGTCGGCTTCAAACATAACGCCCTGTACAGGCAAGACCGCCACGAGCATACCGTCGGTATGCAGGTTCGGCACTGAGTGTAGTTCCAGTCGGTTGCTGGCGTCCTCGAAAACACCGACACCTGCGACTCCCATCACCTCGGCATTGAGCGGTTCTTCTCCTAGGAGAGTCCTTGGCGTATTCAGCGCCATATCGAGGAAATCCACGTTATTGGCATGAGTGACCAGCGTGGCACCTTCACGCATGAATGGCACAAGCCCGGCGGTATGGTCGGAATGGGGGTGGGAATTCACGATGAAACGGATTTCCTTGGCGGAAATATGTTCGCGGATCTGCTGAATGATTTGCTCACCGCGTGCTTCCGACTGACCGGATTCGAATACCACCAGGTGATCTGCATATTCCACCACCAGGGCAACATAGCCACCGGTTACCAGCCAGGCGCCTTCGCCGATCTGCTGGGTCAGGTCAGCTGTCGGCGTACTGGCAGCGGCAGGGGAACCACTATCCTCTCCACTTACGGCAGGCGCGGGCAGCAGTTCATCCAGGTTGGTCGGATTGGCCGCCGCGCTGGAGATACTGATCCCGAAAACGCCACCACCGGCCCGCTGCTGTTCGATGACGAGAGGCACCATCAGGCCGTTATAGCTCATGTATTCGTCAAACAAGCCGACGACATGCAGGTCGCCCATGAAGGCATCGTCAACCCACGTTTCCGTTCTCACCACCAGGTTGTCAGCGTTTACGTAACCATTGACGGTATAGCGCATACCGGATGGCGACGTTATGGATTCCGGCGACTGGAAAGAGAATTTTGTATAGGCTACGCCGTCCATCTCCACCCGGCTGCCCTGTGCCCCGGATGACAGGGCACCTTTGACAAAGCCCCAGGGGGTCAGCCAGATTTCCATCTGCTGGCTCCAGCGTGAGCTGTCTGCAGGTACGTTAAGCGTATGGGTGCCTGCCACGGGCGGTTCAAGGAAAAGATTCGATGCAAAGGTATCGCCGCTTCCGAACATGGCCGGTACCTGCAGGTCAACGGCCTGCGTCCAGTTGCTGATCCGGTCCCGTTCCGGCCAGGGCGGGCTTGCCGTGAGTGTCTGCCGGAAACTGTTGCGTATGCGCCAGGCGGTACCGGTGAGCATGGCCGAATCGACACCGTCGAGTCCCATCGCCGTGACTACCTGGTCAATAGTTGGCACCGTTCCACTCATGGCCGACGTTGCAGAAGCTTCTGTTCCTGCTTCATCCCAGGAACATCCGGTCAACAGGCCGGCGGCCAGCAACAAAGAGATTGAAAGATCGCGCAGCATGAATACCCCCTGCCTGGATTCAGATTTAATAGATAGAAAGAAGAACTGGCTTGTTGTCATTGTTAAAGGCGTGAATATTGAAACAGAATTACCCGGACGATAACAACCAGGATGGTGGGTGCCGGATCAGTTCCCGGTGACAACCCGAGAGTCAAAGTAACAGAAATTTACAGTGTTTGGTGCCCGGGGCCGGACTTGAACCGGCACGATGTTGCCATCGAGGGATTTTAAGTCCCTTGCGTCTACCAATTTCGCCACCCGGGCGGCATCTAGCGGCTGGTTGCCTGTCGTGACAAGGTGCCAGTATATGATTGTCGACAACGAAAAGGTAACTCGCGCAAGGAAGGCACAACAAAAGAGGGAGAAACTGGAGGCCGGAGTCGGAATCGAACCGGCGTACACGGAGTTGCAGTCCGCTGCATAACCACTCTGCCATCCGGCCTTTAGGATCTTCTAACACACCGGCAATTTGGAGCGGGAAACGAGACTCGAACTCGCGAC
>JALRBG010000109.1 GCA_023257855.1 Pseudomonadales bacterium
TAGATATTGCATTAATTATGAGCATAAAATGTTAGACGAAGCTCTAAGCCAAATCCCTATTCACCTTATTACAAGTGGATTTTTCGCGTTACATTTTTTCTAACGAAACAAGCTGGACGGCAAGCGTCAAAGTTTTTGGCCTTTTTACCTATCAAAATACAAAATTGCCTGAACTGATTTTTGTATTCCTGAACACATCAGAAATGTCTGCTGGGCCGATAGCCTAAGCGCGCTATGCAAAGGTAGCTGCATGATCAAACTGTCTTTTTACCCTATATTATCTTTCATACAAAAATACACCTTCGGAAATATTTTATGAGACCCTCCCTGACAGACATGACTATCTTAATAACCGGCGCCGGTCGAGGTCTCGGCAGACACGCCGCCCTGCACCTGGCATCCTGCGGCGCCATTATCGGCGTCGCCGATATCGATGCCGGCAATGCCAAGGCCGTCGCGGGTGAAATTACCGCCAACGGCGGCAAGGCCAAGGCTTACTCGGGGGACATGTCGGTCCGGGAAACTTACCTGGCCGCTGCCGCCGATTTCGCCAAAATGACCGGCCACATCGATGCAATCGTCAACAATGCCATGCTGCTGCGCTACAGCCCGGTCCAGGATGTGGACGAGTCCACCCTGTCGGCTATGCTGGATATCGGGGTAAAGGCCCTGTTCTGGTCGGCCCAGGCCATGCTGGCGCATTACGACAAGGACAAAGGCGGCACGATCATCAACCTGGCGTCACCGGTGGCCACACGGGGCTTCCCCAACACATCGGTCTACAGTACGGTCAAAGGTGCCGTCTCGATGTTTACCAAGACCATGGCCGCTGAACTCGGACCACAGAATATCCGCGTCAATGCCGTTTCACCGGCCTCGGTGCCCACTCCGGGTGCGCTGGGCCTGAACAGCAAGGAAGAATATGAAAAGCGCGCCGCCTGGATTCCCCTGCGCAGGAACGGCACCGAGTCGGACAACTCCAACGCCATCGCCTTCCTGCTGAGCCAGGAAGCCGCTTTCATTCACGGTGAAATACTGAACGTGGATGGCGGGGTCGCCGCCTGCAACTGACCTTTGGAAATTTTGTAGGTCGGCATGACCCCCAGGGGCTTAAAAGGGCAAAGCCCGTTTGCCGACATCAAGGTGTCAGGCAAGTTGTCGGCAATCGGCTCAAAGGTCCTATGCCGACCTACGGGTTAGCCGACTGAATATAAAGCGTCGATGAGACGTGCGGCGCGAGGCCCGTTGGTCCCCACCGCATGCATCTTGTTGCAGCAGTAGGAAAACCCGAGTTTGGCATCCGGATCCCCGAAACCGATGGAGCCGCCGATGCCATGGTGGCCGAAGCTGCGCATGTTGGGTCCCATATACACCGCTTCCGGGGTGTTAAGCAGGATGCCCAGCGCCTGGTGGTAGGGCCTGTCCTGGAAAGCTTCGTGCTGGTTATGCTGCTCGGTGAGCATGGTCTCGAGACCACCATGGCTGAGCAGGCGTACACCTTCCATTTCCCCGTTGACCACGCAGCCATATATGCGGGCGACACCGCGTGCATTGCCATGGCCGGAACCGCTGGCCACCTCGACCTCACGCCACTCCTTGCGATTCATGGTGGTCGCCCAGGGTTCGTCAGGATTCTGCTTGAAGGCAAGATGACGCAATGAGGTGTCGTCCTCCTTGTCCTT
>JALRBG010000160.1 GCA_023257855.1 Pseudomonadales bacterium
GGAGCGAGGCGTCGCCATTCAGCGAGCCGGTGCTGTCGGGCGCCTGCCTGCTGGTGGACAACCAGTGGTTCACCCAGAACAAAATGCCCGTGTTCGACGAAGACTTCTTTCTTTATTACGAGGATACCGATCTGTGCGGCCGCCTCATGCGCAAAGGCGTGATGCCCATATGCGTTGCCAATGCCTACGCCGTGCATTACTGGAACCAGTCCTCCGAACCCCCGGCCGGCAAGGCCGAACTCATGCGCGCCAGCGAGAAAATTTTCCTGAAAAAATATTATCCGAATGGGGCGCCCGCCCTTCCCGCCCGGCAGGTCGTGCCCGAGACCGCCGAACTCGGCTCATTCACTTCGCCGCCGGCGCTGATTCTGCCACGTGACACCACGTTTCTTGATGTGGGCGCCCAGGATGACTTCATTGTATTTACCAGGACTGTCGTCTCCCAACCGGCCTTCGGTTTCAGCAGGGAAATGTGGCGGCGTATCCGCCCCGGCGATTATTATTTCAGGGCGCTCAGCGCCGCCGGCAAAACCCTGGCGCTCTGGCACTGGCGCAAACAGGAATAGGGAGTACCCATGAGCATGAACAAGACTTTCGTCATTCTCGGCTGCCACCGCAGTGCTTCGAGCCTGGTCGCCAAGGCGCTGCATGAAGCCGGTGTACACATGGGTGACGAGTTGTTATCCGGCCTGCCTGACAATCCGGAAGGCCATTTCGAGGACATGGATTTTCTGAAAAAGAATGTCGAACTGCTCGGTGGCAATATCTGGAATGATGTCGACCGCGAACTGACCGATGCCGACACCAGCGCGTTGATTGCAGCGAAAAACGTTCACCCGTTATGGGGATGGAAGGACCCGCGCACCGTGCTCACCATCGAAAAGTATTACGACCACCTGGATGACCCCATCATTATCGGCCTGTTCCGCAAGCCGGAACTCGTGGCGAAAAGCATGGCCAGGCGAGGTGATATCAGCGAGGTAGATGCCCTGGCGCTGGCAAAGGCCTACAACCGCAAGATAATCGACTTCCTCAGCGAACACTTTTTGTAATTAACAATAATCGGCAATATTGATATAAACGTCTTTCTGCATTCCATATAAGGGGAAAATTCACACATGAAACGCATTATCAGAACGGCCCTCCTTGCCTCTTGCCTCTTTCCTCTTGTCTCTGCATTTGCCCAGCGTGACATCCCGTTCAGCGGCTTTGCCCCAACCGCCCCGACCGGCCTGGAAAACATCCCCCTGGGAGAGGGTCCCTGGGTCTACCCGACGGCAGAAGGCATGGACATCCGGGTATCCGTCGTGGCGCGCATGGAATACCCGATGGCGCTGGAATTCCTGCCTGACGGCAAACTGCTGGTGATCACCCGCCGCGGCGAGATTTACCTGATCGAGGATGGTGAACTGCAACCCGACATGATCACCGGCGGCCCACCCTCAGTATTTTCCGGCGAGTCCGGCCAGGGCGGCACCTCACACGGTTACATCGACCTGGTTAAGCATCCGGATTTCGAAAACAACCAGCTGCTGTACCTGAGCTATACCAAGCCCAAGCCCGGCGGCAACAGCAACATCGCCATCGGCCGCGCACGCTGGACCGGCGAGAGCCTGGAAAACTTCAGCGACATCTTTGACCCGGGCCCCGGCATTGCAGGCGCCGGCAGGCTGGCCTTCGGTCAGGACGGCAAGCTTTACGCGACAACCTCCGGAGGTGATCCCCAGTCACTGGCCTCGCTTGGCGGCAAGGTGTTGCGTCTCAACGATGACGGCTCCGTGCCGATCGACAACCCTTTCGTGAACAACCCGACCGCGCGCGGTGAAATTTATTCCTACGGCCACCGCGGCGCACTGGGTCTCGCCGTGCACCCGGATACCGGCGCCATTTTCCAGAATGAGAACGGCCCGAACGGCGGTGACGAGATCAACCTGATCAAGCCGGGCGTCAACTACGGCTGGCCCATTGTCAGCCTGGGCCGCACTTACCCCGGTCCCTGGCAGACCAACGACCGCCCCACGCATGACATCTTCGAGCCGCCGCTGGTGTACTGGATGCCCGCCATCGCGGTGTCCGGCATGCTGTTCTATACCGGTGACGCCTTGCCGGCGTGGAAGGGCGACATCATCGTCGGCGCCCTGCGCACCGGCGAGGTACCGGGTACTGGTCATCTCGAACGCATCATGATCAACCGCGAATACGAAGAAATGCGTCGGGAATCCATGATCACCGATCTGCGTCGCCGTATCCGCGATATCGAGATGGGACCTGACGAAAATATTTACCTGGCTGCCGAACAGCGCGATGGCGTCGTGCTGAAGATTGAAGCGGCAAAATAGGCTAAAATAACATCGGGCTGATATACATCAGT
>JALRBG010000207.1 GCA_023257855.1 Pseudomonadales bacterium
AAGGAACAAGGAGCAAGGCGATTCCGAATATTTCACTCCTTGCTCCTTGTTCCTTGCTCCTGAAAATAGTAGAGAGAAAACCTGAATCAACCGCTATAATAGCGGGCTTTTGGTTACTACAACCTCGAATGACGACTATGAACGCGCAAGAGAAAAAGCCCATCGACTGGAAGAGCCTGGGTTTTGAATACACCCGGACCGATTACCGCTTTGTCGCCCGCTGGCGCAAGGGTGAATGGTCTGTGGGTGAACTGACCACCGACGAGATCATGCACATCCATGAAGGCTCTCCGGCACTGCACTATGCCCAGCAGTGCTTCGAAGGCATGAAAGCACAGACTGCCGAAGACGGCCGCATCCTGCTGTTTCGTCCGGGGCTCAATTTCGAGCGTATGCGCAACACGGCTGAACGCCTGTCCATGCCGGTCGTACCGGAAGAGTTGTTCCTGTGTGGTGTAAAAGAAGCCGTCAGGGCCAATGCGGCCTGGGTGCCGCCTTACGGCAGCGGCGCTTCCCTGTATATCCGACCGCTGCTAATCGGTATCGGCGAAAATATGGGTCTGCGGCCAGCCAAGGAATACGAATTCCGGGTCATGGTTTCCCCGGTAGGGCCGTATTACAAGAGCGGTGGGCTGTCTGTCATCAAGCTGGCGGTATCGGATTTCGATCGTGCGGCGCCCCACGGCACAGGCGACGTCAAGGCCGGCGCCAACTATCCCGGCGGCCTGTATGCCACCCGCAAGGCCCGGGAGATGGGTGCCAATGAGGCACTGTACCTGGATGCGGCACATAGACGGTATATAGAAGAAGCAGGATCAGCGAACATTATCATCTACACGAACAGCAATACCCTGATCACCCCGAAATCGGCTGCGATTCTGCCCAGCATCACGCGGCGCTCGATCATGGATATCGCGGCCAAGGACCTGGGGCTGGCCACGGAGGAACGCCCCATTGACCTGCGTGCTGAAATCGACACTTTTGCCGAGGTGGCTGCATGCGGCACTGCTGCAGTATTGTCTCCGGTCGGCAAGATCTGGTTCGATGATGCCTGGCACAGTTTCTATGGCAATGGCGAGAAGGTCGGGCCCGTCATGCAGCAGTTGTATGACCTGCTGCGCCAGGTTCAGAGCGGTGAGAAGGCGGACACCTACGGCTGGACCGTGGAAGTCTGAACAGTTCCCGACCCCGGGCCAAAAGTCACGGCAATACAGTCCGAGCCTACTGATTAATCTACGATTTTCATCGGGCAGGCCCCATAATTTCATTTCGTCCCGTCACCAGGTTGAACCAAAGCTGGGCATGCAGTTCGTGACTTGCGGCTTTAACTAACTCTTCCTTTTTTCGATTTCCTCTGCTTTAATGCCGGCCTTTTTTGGCAGTCGCACGGGGAATTTTTCTCATCAGTGGTAATGATGTGTAAAAAACTCCGGTAAATACAGCGTATTTCGCACTGAAAAAGTGTGCAGGACTGCAGAATCGACAAATATTTAATTGACAGCCCTTGACCCCGGCAGGACTTGTCATTAATGATGTCGCCTGTTTTTGCATTGACGCGCAAGAAATATTTTTAATTCATCACGCAAAATACATTCGCTATTAAAGGCTTCATGAGCAAATCACTGGTTATTGTTGAGTCGCCCGCCAAGGCCAAGACTATTAACAAATATCTCGGCAATGACTTCATTGTGAAGTCTTCCGTGGGTCATATTCGCGACCTGCCCACCAGTGGTTCCAACGGTACCGTGGATGCGAAGGCGCGCGCCAAGGCTGCTGCCGAAACCCGCAAAATGGATCTGGAGCAGAAACGCATACACAAGGCGAAAAAGGCCCGCGAACAACTGATCGCCCGCATGGGCATCGACCCCGAACATGGCTGGAAAGCCAATTACAAGATTCTGCCAGGCAAGGAAAAGGTCGTTAATGAGCTGAAGAAGTTCGCCAAGGATGCCGACGCCATCTACCTGGCTACCGACCTTGACCGCGAAGGAGAAGCCATCGCCTGGCATCTGCGCGAGGCCATCGGCGGCGATGATTCCCGCTATAAACGTGTGGTATTCAACGAGATCACCAAGAAAGCCATCACCGAGGCCTTTTCCCACCCCGGGGAAGTAGACATGAAACATGTCCAGGCGCAGCAGGCCCGCCGCTTTCTCGATCGCGTCGTCGGCTTCATGGTATCCCCGCTGCTCTGGGCCAAAGTGGCCCGGGGTTTGTCCGCAGGCAGGGTGCAATCCGTGGCCGTGCGCCTGCTGGTGGAAAGGGAGCAGGAAATCCGTGCTTTCGTGCCCGAGGAATACTGGGAGCTATATGCCAACCTGCTCACTGCGAAAATGCAGGGCAAGGACGACGTCGAGCCGCTGCGGTTCGAGGTGGCCAGGCACAGGAACAGCGAATTCAAGCCCAAGAACGAAGCCGACACTCGGGCGGCCATGGCAGAGCTCGAACCGGCAGCCTACGTGGTCGCCGAACGCGAAGACAAGCCCACGTCCTCGAAACCGCGTGCTCCTTTTATTACCTCAACCCTGCAACAGGCTGCCTCCACGCGCCTCGGCTTCAGCGTCAAAAAAACCATGACCATGGCGCAGCGCCTGTATGAAGCCGGCTTCATCACCTACATGCGTACCGACTCCACCGCGCTCAGCAACGATGCGCTTGCCATGGCGCGGGATTTCATCAAGGCCAATTTTGGTGACAAGTACCTGCCCGATTCCCCGAACCGCTATTCCAGCCGCGAAGGCGCCCAGGAAGCCCACGAAGCCATCCGGCCTTCGGATGTGGAAGTCCGGGAGAATTCA
>JALRBG010000338.1 GCA_023257855.1 Pseudomonadales bacterium
GTGTCGGGCAGGCCGGTGACCAGGATGCCGTTTGCGGATGAACCGACGATTTCAATGGGGTAGAAATCCACCTGGTTGCCGCTGTTCACTGTTTTCACGCCCACGGTACCGTCATCGGCCAGGGTGAGCAGGGACGGTGAAACATCGTGGGCAAAGATGCGTGGACCGACCAGTTGCAGCTCGGCGGCCAGGCCGGCGCGAATGCCATTGGGGTTCGGCACTTCCAGCTCTACCCTGAATGTGCGGGTGTTGGAGTCGGCCACCGGTGCCAGGTAACGGATGACCCCGTTGAGCCGTGTGCCGTCGACCAGTACGGCTGCGCCCCTGCCGCCGACATAGATATCGCTGATTTCCTTGCCATTGATTTCACCGGCAATGATGAGGGGATCAATATCGACCAGGTGAACGACGTTGTCGCCGGCGCGGACATAATCGCCGATCTCGACGTTGCGATCCTGAACTATGCCGTCAAAGGGGGCAGCGATGGTGACATTGTTTATCTCGAGCTCGATGCGGGCCTTGCTTGCCCGTGCACTCTCGAGCCGCGCCGTGGCTTCGGCGATTTCCACCTGGGAAACAAATTCCCGGGAGCGCAGGTTCCTGCGCGCTTCCAGTTCCAGCTCATGCTGTTCAACCAGGGCATTAGCTTCTGCCAGGCGCGGTTTGCGGTCGCGCATGTCCAGTTCGACAATGGTGGCACCCTGCGCCACCGGATTACCCCGGTCCACCGCAATAGCGACCACCGCACCTTCGGTTTCGGCTTTCAGGCTGACCATGCGGTTGGGCTCGGTGCGGGCGCTGATGGTGAATTCCCGCGTGACTTCACTGGCGCTGACCTGCTCGACGCGCACGCGCATGGACTCGCCGTTATCACGGATGATTTCGGCATCGCCGCTGAAATCGACCGGGCTGCTGCCCAGGCCGCTCAGCATCCAGAGCGTGACCAGGACGGCAACGCCCACTGCCATGAGTATTGAATTGCGTCTGCTACTGTTCATTGGAATGTGTTGATTGGGTGTGCGCTTATGCGCGAAAGGCGCAGATTATTGCAGGATTTACCGCTGAATGCGAGAAAAATGACCCATCAGTCATAATATTTGCCAGAGTGTTTACTCAAAAAAACACCCGTCCTTACAGGCCCTGCGGCCGGTATGACGCGGCTAGTCCCTGAAATTGTTGTACTGAAGTGGTATGCCATAATTTTCATCCCTGAGCATGGCGATAACTGCCTGTAAATCGTCCCGTTTCTTCCCTGTCACCCTGAGTTTGTCACCCTGGATTGCCACCTGGACCTTCATCTTCTGGTCCTTGACCTGCTTGACGATCTTGCGGGCGGTTTCGGATTCGATGCCCTGCTGTACCGTGGCGTGCATGATGGCCTTCTGCCCTACAGTTTCCACATCCGCCGTCTTCAGGCTGCTGATATCAATGCCCCGCTTGACCATCTTGGTCTGCAGGATATCCAGCATCTGCTGGATCTGGAAATCCACCTCGGCTGTCAGGGTGACGGTATTATCCTTCAGTTCGAAAGAGGCATCGACGCCCTTGAAATCGAAGCGATTGCCGATTTCCCGCGCCGCCTGGTCAACGGCATTGGTCATTTCGTGCATGTCGACTTCGGAGACGATATCGAAAGTAGGCATAAATTCAGTTTCAGGTGAAGATCAAGATTCAACCGGGCTAAGTTACAAGATACAAGGTACAAGATACAAGGAGGTAAATTTCCAGGTTTCCAGTCTCCTGGCAACTTGTACCTTGTTCCTTGTACCTCTCGCGCTACAGCGCGAGTAGCCTGATGTCATGCAGCAGCGCGGCCAGCGTATTGCAGAACATGCCGCCGTCGACACCGTTTACGGCCCGATGATCATAGGACAATGCGAACGGCAGCATCTTGCGCGGCACAAATTCGTTGTTGATGTACACCGGTTTGATCGTGGTTTTGGAAACCCCGAGGATGGCCACTTCCGGCGCGTTGACGATCGGTGTGAAGCCCATCCCGCCCAGGTTACCCAGGCTGGATATCGTGAAGCAGGCACCCTGCATGTCGTCCTTGGTCAGCTTGCGCTCTTTTGCCTTCGCGCCAAGATCGGCGATTTCCGCGGCGATTTCCCAGATAGTCTTGCGATCGGCATTCTTCACCACCGGTACCATGAGGCCGGCCGGGGTTGCCACCGCCACACCGATGTGGACGTATTTTTTCTGGATCAGTTTCGCGCCCGATGAATGCAGGGATACGTTGAACTGCGGATGTTCCTGCAGGGCACGTGCACATGCCTTGACGATAAACGGCAACGGCGTGAGCTTGATGCCCTTCTTCTCCGCCAGGGCCTTCTGTTGATCGCGGAATTCTTCGAGCTCGGTGACATCGGCCTCGTCGAACTGGGTGACATGCGGCACATTGAGCCAGTTGCGGGACATGTTCTGCGCAGTGACCCTGTGCAGCTTGGTCATTTCCACTTCCTCGATTTCGCCAAACTGGCTGAAATCGATATCCTCGATGCCGGGGATGCCGGCACCGCCTGCCGCGGTCGCCTGTGCGCCGCCCTGGAGAATGCCTTTCACATAGGCATCCACGTCTTCCTTCACAATGCGGCCGCGGGAACCGGTGCCGGTCACGCGGGTCAGGTCGACACCCAGTTCACGGGCCATCTTCCTGACCGCCGGGCCGGCATAGACGGAATCACCGGCACCGGCCTGTGCCGTTGCAGCTGCTGGTGCAGCCGCCCTGGCAGGTGCAGGCGCCGCAGCTGGTGAAGCAGCCGTCGGTGCTGGCGCCGCAGCGGGTGAAGCAGACGGTTTCGCAACAGCGGCTGCTGCCGGCGCAGGGGCGGCTTCCGTGGTTTCCAGGTCGAGAATGGCTGAACCTTCTGACACCTTGTCGCCCACTTTCACCTTGATGTTTTTTACGACG
>JALRBG010000016.1 GCA_023257855.1 Pseudomonadales bacterium
GCCCGAGAATATCGAGGACGATAGCCAGATCCGCCTGAAGGACGGCATGGTGTTCGACGTCGACATGTTCCTGTTCGCCGCCGGCCGCAGCGGCACCACGAGGGGCCTGAACTGCGAAGCCGCCGGCGTGGAGATCGGCAAGCGCGAGGCGGTCATCGTCAACGAGCATTACCGGACCTCGCAGAAGAACATCTATGCCGTGGGTGACGTCATCGGCTTCCCGGCGCTGGCCTCGACCAGCATGGACCAGGGACGCGTGGCCGTATCGCATATTTTCGGCATCAACGACCTGGACGCCCTGCCCAAGGTCTTCCCCTACGGCATCTACACCATCCCGGAAGTGTCCATGGTGGGCATCACCGAGGAGCAAGCCCAGGCCGAGGGCATGGATTACGTGGTCGGGCGTTCCCACCATTCCAAGATCCCGCGCGGCCGCATCATGGGCGCCCGTTCCGGCGTGCTGAAAATGATCGTCTCGAAGGAGGACCTGGTGATACGCGGCGTCCATATCATGGGCCGCATGGCCAGCGAACTGATTCATTACGGCCTGGCGATCGTCGAATCCGAAAAGACCGTCAACGAGGTGATCGCCACGGTGTTCAACTACCCCACCCTGCACGATCTCTACAAGTATGCCTGCTTCGATGCCCTGGGCAACCTCAGCGGCCACAAGATCAAGGATTTCTAGGCGTTCCACATTCACCATGCGCTCTGCCTTGTACCTTGTACCTTGTACCTTATACCTTGTACCTTGTACCTTGTACCTTTTAACTTTTAACTTTTAACTTTTACCCTTGCTCCATATCGCCCTGCACTTTCTCGTTCCGCTGGCCGTTGCCGGTACGTTCTACCTGAAGAAATGGTTGAACGCATTCGGCCTGATGCTGTGCGGTCTCATCATCGACATCGACCACCTGCTCGCCGATCCTGTCTATGACCCCGAGCGCTGCAGCATCGGTTTCCATCCACTGCACACTTACTGGGTCATACCTGTCTATGTCGCCCTGCTCTTTCATCCCAAAACCCGCCTGGTGGGCATCGGCCTGTGCATACACATCGTGCTGGATGCGGGGAATTGCTGGCTGCCGATGTAGTCCGGGTGTACATCGGGTCGATTCCTGCACTACCATGTCATGAACCGGCCAAACCCAGAATAACAACAGGTAACCCCATGACCAGCCGCCGCTCTTTCCTGTCCGCCACCCTGGCTTCCGCATCCCTGTTCGGAATCCCTTCGCTGCGCGCCCAGCAAACCGACCTGACTTCCCTGTCAATCGTGGAAGCCTCGAGCCTGATCCGCCGCCGCCAGCTTTCCCCGGTCGAACTGACGCAGGCCTACCTCGACCGCATCGCGCTGCTGCAGCCACTGGTCAATGCCTACAATACCGTCACCGCTGAGATTGCCCTGTCACAGGCGCTGGTCCTGGAACAGGAACTGATGCGCGGCACCTGGCGCGGACCGCTGCACGGCATACCCATCGGGCTAAAAGACAATATCGATACCGCCGGCATACTCACCACGGCGTCCAGCACACTGTTGAAGGACCGTGTGCCGGATACGGATGCCCCTATCCATACGCGGCTGCGCGATGCCGGCGCCATACTGCTCGGCAAGCTCAACATGCACGAATTCGCCTGGGGCGGTACGTCAGCCATCACCCATTTCGGCCCTGTGCACAACCCGTGGAATCTCGATCACATACCCGGCGGTTCGTCCGGCGGTTCCGCCGCTGCCATGGCCGCCAGGATGTGCTGCGCAGCCCTGGGCACCGACACGCTGGCCTCCATTCGCCTGCCCGCCGCCTACTGCGGTGTCACCGGGCTCAAGGCCACTCATGGCATGGCATCCATTCGCAACATCATTCCCGTGGCCGAATCCCTGGACCACGTTGGGCCCATCACCGGCAGCGTCGCCGATGCCGCCGTCATGCTGCAGGCAATGGCCGGATTCGATCCGCGCGATCCCGTGAGCATCCAGGCCGGCACGGTGGATTACCTCGATGCCCTGTCGCGGCCAGTGAACAGCCTGCGCATCGGCCTGCCGTCCGGCGATTATTTCCCGCGCCTGCATCCGGACACCGACGCCGCGGTGAACGCTGCGCTGAACGTCATCAGCGGCATCACCGCAGGCACCCGGGAAGTCACCCTGCCTCCGGTACCCAACTTTGCGCCCCTGCTCGCAGAAAGCTATGCTTGGCACGAAGACTACCTGGCCGATCAAAACAACCATGCCCTGTACGATGCCGTTACCCTTGAGCGACTGCTCGCCGCCGGCGCCGTCAGTACCGCTGACTATATCCGCGCGCAACAGGACATGATTCGTGCCCGCAACCTTATCGCCGAGGTGTTTGCCGAAGTGGATGTGTTGGTAACGCCGACCGCGCCGGGTTTACCCGAGCGCATCGACAGTGCCATCAATCCGGCGCAAGCATCCGGTGCGGAACCGTCCACCCGCAACACCGCACCGTTCAACCTGTACGGCATTCCCACCATTTCGGTGCCCATTGGCTTCAGCGCCGACGGCCTGCCTATCGGCTTGCAGATATCCAGTGCACATTTGCGCGAGGACGTCATGTTCAGCCTCGCCCATGCCTTTCAGCAGGCCACGACGTGGCATCTGCGCACCCCGACCATCGCCTAGATATTTTCCTCGGTCACCACCTCCGTCAGTATCCCCGCAAATTTATCCATGGCGATGGCCTTGATGTCGTAAGACAGCTTCTGGAACAAATGCCGTGACGACGAATTCACGCGCCATGCGGCCACGTGATTGCGCACCACCGGCTCCTCCTCCAGGGTCAGCACGCTGATAGCGGCACCCTTCTTCAGCTCGCTCTGCACGAACAATTCCGGCAGGAAGGCCACGCCGAGGTCCATCATCACCATCTGGCTGAGGGTATCCAGGCTGTTGCCTTCGAACTCCCGCTTCAGGCTGGCACCGAAGCGCTCGCATAACCCGGCGATCTGCCGGTGCAGGTGGTAGTGGTCGTCGATGGTCAACACCGATTGCCCCTGCAGCTCACGCCCGCTGATCGTGCCGCGCCCGGCCAGGGGGTGTTTTTCCGACACCACGATCTTGATCGGTTCGGTAAACAGTGGCCTCACCCGGTTTTCCGTGGACTGCATGGGCAGCACCGTCATGATGAGATCGAAGGTGCCCTTCGCCAGACCGGTTTCCAGATCGCGTGGATCGCCTTCGCGCAGGTGCAGTTTCAGTTTCGGATAGCGCGTGTGTAGCGCGGGCAACAGGTGCGGCAGCAGGTGGGGCCCGATGGTCGGGGACACGCCCAGCTTGAAGGTGCCGCCCATGTCACGGTTGCTGCTTTGCGCGGTGTCCATCAGGTGCTGGTAGCGATCGAGGATGTCGCGTGCCACGGGCAGCAGTTCCCGGCCTTCCGGCGATAACAGGGTGCCGGCACGTGAGCGTTCGAAAAGCTGTACGCCGAGCGCCTCCTCCATGGCCACCACCTGGTTGGTCAGGGTGGGCTGGCTGATGCCGAGCTTGGCGGCAGCCTTGCGGAAATTGGACGATCGGGCAATGGTGACGAAATATTCGAGCTGCTTGATGGAGGGTTTCTTGGCGGTCATGGCGTGGATGGTCTCCCTGCGGCTGACTTGACTGCTTTTCTGAAAGCTATCCTGACGGCTTACCTTGACGGCTTTCTTGCCAGCCTTCTGATAGCTGTGGACTATACAAATTGGAAGTTATTATAGCCAAAGACTCAAATTTGCCCAGCAAAACCTGCTGCATGGGCACCGGGACACCCCCCAGGAAAAGCACTGAAAAAGGGCGCAAAGAAGCCACCTAACCCTCTGAAAAGGCAACGAATTACTGAAAAACTCCAAATATTAAAAAAACTGCTTTACACACAGCCAAAAAATCCTACAATGCGCGCTCGCCAGGAATTCAGCACCTGCGTTTCCCCAGGGAATCCGGTTGCTCTGGCGCCTTGTTTGGTTGCCTATACGGTGATTTATGAGATGCATAAGTTCAACTCTGTATATGCAATGGTCAAAGCAACGCGGCCGGAACAACCTGTTTACTGTCTCCGCCCCTCAGCCGTAACCATTGCCACGAAGTGGTTCCAGGATAACTTTCCTGGTCGTGTTCTATTTGCGGTAAAAACCAACCCGGAATTTGTCCGCACGGTCTTCGAGGCCGGCCTTGACCATTTCGATGTCGCTTCTTTAGGCGAAATCGAGCTCGTAAATCGTGTCGCCCCCGGTGCCCGCATGTCCTTCATGCACCCGGTGAAAAGCCGCGAGGCCATCCGCCGCGCCTATTTCGATTACGGCGTGCGGGATTTCTCGCTCGACACCGAGGACGAACTGGACAAGATTCTGACCGAAACAAATGAGGCGCAAGACCTCAACCTATTTGTCCGCATCAGCGTGTCCAACCGCCACAGCAACCATTCGCTGGCCGGCAAGTTCGGCACCCGCGGCAAGGAGGCGCAGCGCCTGTTGTTCCGCGTGAGGCAGTACGCCGACAAACTCGGCATCTGCTTCCACGCCGGCTCCCAGCTGATGAACCCGGAAGCCTTCCGCATCGCCATGCACGAAGCCAGTGCGCTCATCATCAAGTCCGGCGTCATCATCGACATCATGGACGTGGGCGGCGGTTTCCCGTCCGTCTATCCCGGCCTGGTGCCTCCTCCGCTGAAAGATTACATCAAGGTCATTCACGAGAGCTTTGAGGAATCCATGGTGCTCGAGACCTGTGAGCTGTGGTGCGAACCCGGCCGCGCCCTGGTCGCCGAAGGCGCCACCCTGGTGGTGAAAGTGGAGCTCAGGAAAGGCAACGCCCTGTACCTGAATGATGGCACCTACGGCGGCCTGTTCGATGCCGGCCAGCCCGCCATGGTGTACCCGGTGCGCAAGGTCAGCCTGTTCGACCCCGCCGTACCGATGGAGGAATTCTGCTTCTTCGGCCCGACCTGCGACAGCATCGACGCCATGCGTGGCCCTTTCGTGCTGCCTGCGGATATTGATGAAGGTGACTACATCGAGATCGACAACATGGGTGCCTACAGCGTCAGCATGCGCACCGCCTTCAATCATTTCGGCGAATGCAGCCAGGTCATCGTGGATACGGTACCGGCGCTGTCCCTGTACCAGGGTGATGCCGATAAGCTGGTGCCGGCCATGCCAGCCAGCACCGCCCCCGGCAAGGCTTTCCAGGCCGGCGGCGCCCTCGTACCATTGAAGAACGCCAAGCCCGGCGCAAACGTCAAGGCCCTGAAACAGGAGACGAATCATGACGCAGGCTAATATCAAATCCGAACAGGATTACCGGGCAGCGCTGCTGTCAAAAACCGTCGAGCACATCGACATCACCAGTTTCGACGCCCGCCCGATCATCGATTCCATGGCGAAGATGTCCTTCACGTCCCGTGACCTGGCCTCTGCCACTGAAATCTTCAACGAGATGCTGGCGGACAAGAACTGCTCCATCATTCTGACGATAGCTGGCTCCACTTCTGCCGGCGGCTGCATGGACCTGTACACCGACCTGGTGAAATACAACATGGTCGACGCCGTCGTGGCCACCGGAGCAAGCATCGTCGATATGGATTTCTTTGAGGCCATGGGCTTCAAGCATTACCAGGGTTCGGCCGACCTCGATGACCGCCAGCTGCGCGACATGTACATTGACCGCATCTACGACACCCTCATCGACGAGAACGAACTGCAGGCCGTGGACCACACCATTGCCGACATCGCTGACTCCCTGCCGGCCAAGCCCTATTCCTCCCGCGAGTTCATCCGCGAGATGGGCCGCTGGTGCGTGAAGAACGCGAAGAAACACAATTCTCTGGTCGAAACCTGCTTCAGGCATGACGTGCCGATCTTCTGCCCGGCATTTACCGATTCCAGCGCCGGTTTCGGCCTGGTGGTCCACCAGGACCGCAACCCGGACCAGCACCTGACCCTGGATTCCATTCGCGACTTCCGTGAACTCACCGACATCAAGATCAAGGCCGGCACCACCGGCCTGCTCATGATCGGCGGCGGTGTGCCGAAGAACTTCACCCAGGACACCGTGGTCTGTGCGGAGATCCTCGGCAAGGAAGTGGACATGCACAAGTACGCTATCCAGATCACCGTGGCCGACTCCCGCGACGGCGCCTGTTCCAGCTCCACGCTGAAGGAAGCCTGCAGCTGGGGCAAGGTGGACATCGCCCGCGAACAGATGGTCTTCGCCGAAGCCGGTGCCGTACTGCCGCTGCTGGCCAGCGACGCGTACCACCGCGGCCACTGGAAGGCCCGCGAAGCCCGCAAGTTCTCCAGCCTGTTTCCCTGAGCGTTCGCCGGAACAGATTCAATATATAGAAAAGCTAATCAATTATTTTATTGATTAGCTTTTTTCTATCATTTCTAATAATTTACCCCCTGGCAACCCGCCAGCAGGGTCTGGCCGCTGGTAATTCCTGTCAATTTTGACATTTCGGGGAAAATGTTAGTAATTACTGACTTTTCTTACGGACCAGTAATATTCGGACTTTGTGCGAAAAATCTCAGCTTTGGGGTGCCGGTGACGCCGCTGTTGCCACCGGCGCGGTTTCTTCCCTGAACTGGAACTCCACCAGCTTGATGTCATCGAGCCCCATCTGGTCGAAGGGGTCCTCGATATGCTCCTGCAGGTTGTACAGGGACATCAGGATGAGGCCGTGGAAGACACTCAGGGCATAAACCAGCCAGACATCGTGGTTGGCCTGGCGCAGAATCCGGAAGCCGCCGAAAGTGAACATGTAAGATCGCTGCTGGAGACCTACCAGGTGAACACGGTGATCGTCGGGCATACGCCCGACCTCGGCATCATCACGCCCCGCTTCGGCGGCAGCGTCATCATTACCGACACCGGCATTGCCGCCTATTACGGCAGCCACAAGGACAGCCTGCTGGTGGAGAACGGCCTGAAGTTTGCCTTGCAGGACGGGGAATACATCCCCTTGCCGGTAGACGAGGAAGGCATCATTCCCTATTTCCGGGAGATGCTGGAATTGGAGCCGGAGAACAGGCGCCTGGCCGTCTACCTGGAAAACCTGATCAACCCGCCACCCGCAGAAGAAGCCGTGGAGGCCGCCACCGAGGCCGTGGCCGACTGAACCCTTCTGTCAGTCCGCAATCACCTGTTCTATCCATTCCAGGTGACTGGAAATCCGTTCATACAACTGGACGGTGCCGTACAGGCCCTGCACCTCGGGCGACTCGCCTTCCTCCAGTTCCCCCAGGGCAATGCCCATCAGCATCGGACCCTCGGCAGTTTCAAGCAGTGCCGGCCCGCCGCTGTCGCCGAGGCCGGGAATACCTTCCAGCTCAAGAGCCGCATTGCCCGGCATGCGCGGGTCGTCGAACACGAATGACAGCCACTGCCCCGCCTCCTCCACCCGGTTCTGCGCCCGGCGCAGGAGGCCATCGTTGTTGCGCATGCCCAGGGTGCCGATGCCGGTAAAACCCCAGCCGACCAGCGACAGGACCTGGCGGGCTTCATTACCATCGTGATTCAGCCGCACTGGCATGATGTTTTCCACATCGCGATCCAGCCGGATCAGCGCCAGGTCGACATCCTGCATCTGGTCGCCGGTATCGTGCCGGGGATGCATGACCAGCGCCGTCACCTGGTATTGCTTGCGGGCGATGGTCAGGGTGTATTCCTCATGACGGGTGACGGTGTCCAGCAAGGGCGTTTCCCGGGCGCAGTGGGCGGCGGTGATGGCCCAGTGCGGGCTGATCAGGGTGGCGATGCAGATCTTGTTGTCGAAGCCGGTGTGCAGGTAGAACAACTGCGGGTAGCCGGATTCATCGACCCGGTAGCGTCGATCGGCCTTGTCATGGCGGATGATGATGGCCTGCGCGGCCGTAAACGGCAGCAGCAGGACCAGGCAGAGCAGCAGTCGTGTGTATGGAATATGCCTGCCCATGGGATGTACGTGGTGCTTGCTCAGGCGTCCTGCCTGTCAGAGCCTTCCTGTTCCTGGATGCGGTTGAGGCCGATGTTCGGCTTGTACTTGTTCTTCGCGGCATCGCGAATGACCACCCAGGTGCGGTAGAGGAAATAAACAATGCCGATGACGATGAAGGCGAGAATGGCCACGATCATCCACTGGTCCTGGGTCATCTGGCCTGGATTCATGAGGGCTTCGAGCATGGCTTGTCCTCCAAAAAGTGCCGATTATGAAGAAACGCAGCGCCGAATGCCAACCGCGGGCGAATATTCGCGTCAGGTACTGCGATTGTCCTGCTGGTTGATGGCGCTGATGTACAGCTCGATCTGCTCCAGCCGGTCAAACGGATCCGACAGCTCGAGCAGGGCCTGCTTGTCGCGATTGGATATGGGCAGCAGTTCACTCAGGCGCCAGGCGATCTCCCGCAGGTTCTCGAAACTGATGTCGAGCTTGAGCTCCTCGATGGCGGGATGCTTCGACAGCCCCTGCAGCAGGTCGACATACTCGCGGAACTGGTCGCCCACGTCGACGGGATCGGAATCCACGGAATCGAATTCACGGAACACCACCTCTGCCTTGCACAGGTCGTTGCCCTCGCGCCAGGATTCGATGATCTTGAAGGTGGTGTGTCCCTCCACCGTGATGCCGAGCAGGCCATTGGGCAGCTGGTTCCAGTCCACCACGTTGCTGTAGGTGCCAATGCGATGGATATCCAGCTTCTGGCCGAGGCGCGCCACCTCGCTGCCGGTTTCAATGAGCACCACGCCGAACCCGGTCTGGTCCTTCAGGCACTGGCGAATCATGTCCACGTAGCGCGATTCGAAGATCTGCAGTGATATCCGTCCCTTGGGAAACAGAATGGAATTCAGCGGAAAAAGCGGAATGGTTTCCAATGTCGTTCCTGTCTCTTGGTTCGTTGCCGTTCTTGCCGAATCAGGCCCTGGCGGACAGTGCGTCCGCGAGCCGCTGGTGAATGCCTTCGAAGCCGCCGTTGCTCATGATGACGACATGGTCGCCGGGAACGGCTTCGCTGACAACCGCATCGATGATCTCATCGGTGGAAGCGTAACTGCGAAAATCCGTTGCCGCCTCCCTGCCGATGGCATCGAGATCCAGACGCGTGGCTTCCGACTTGTACCAGATCACCAGGTCTGCACTTGAAAGTGACGCCGCCAGGGTGTGTTGATGGTAACCCATTTTCATGGTGTTTGACCGGGCCTCGATCACGCACAGAAGCCGGCCCTGTTCGCCGCTTCCCGTGAGGCGGGCGCGGAAACCGTCCAGCGTGGTCTTGATGGCGGTAGGGTGATGGGCGAAATCATCATACAGTTTCACACCGCCGAATTGGCCCAGCAGCTCCAGGCGCCGCTTCACTCCTTCGAAGGCTGACAAGGCCTCGCAGCCCTTCGCCAGGCTGACGCCGGCATGGGCTGCGGCAACCAGGGCCGCCACCCCGTTCTGCATGTTGTGATCGCCCAGCAGCGACCATTGGACCTCTGCGCTGTCATCGCCGTTGGTCACTCGGTAATGCGAACCCTGGCTGTCGAGACGCTGCACCTGCCAGCGAGCGTCGGCGGCACCGTCCAGCGAGAAGAAGGTCTGGTCGCTCCAGACGCCGCGGCAGAACACGGCGGCCAGGTTGTCGTTGCCTGCCGGTGAGATAACCAGGCCATTGCGCGGAATGGTTTTCATCAGGTGGTGGAACTGGGTCTGGATGGCACCGAGATCCGGAAAGATGTCGGCATGGTCGAATTCGAGGTTGCCAAGGATGGCGGTCCTGGCATGGTAATGGATGAACTTGGAACGCTTGTCGAAGAACGCGCTGTCGTATTCATCCGCCTCGATGACGAAATAAGGCTGCCTGCCCAGGCGCGCGGA
>JALRBG010000060.1 GCA_023257855.1 Pseudomonadales bacterium
GCAACAGTAATGGGTGTCGTAGTGGCCCTGAACTTCAGGGTGCTCGGCTACGCCAAAGGCGTTTCGGCTCTGGCTTTTGACAAGCTCTTCATCATTGGCTGGATAGGGTTCATCATTAACTTGGTATCCGGTCTGATCCTATTCACCAACACGCCCACCACGTATTTTTTCCAGGGCGCATTCCAGCTCAAGATAGCCTTTATCGTGCTGGGCGGCATCCTGATGAAAGTGGTAATGAACAGTATCCGTGGGGAAAGCAGTGAGAATATGACCAAGGTCTTTTCCGCTGCCTGTATCTTGTGTTGGTTCGGTGGTGTCATCACCGGCCGTCTGATGGCTTACATGTAAGGGGAGGTGAAATATGGATTATGATACTTATGCACCGTTAGCCTCCTGGCTCGAAGCCACCTGGCTGGGCGAGCAGATGCGCAATATTTTCTGGCTCTTCCCGATGATGGAAACCGTTCACTTCATCGGCCTGGCCATTATGTTCGGCTGCCTGCTGGTGATTGACGTTCGCGTCATTGGTTTTGGCCGCTTCATCAACATGAATGCCGCACTCAAGTTCATCCCGGTCGCAATCGGTGCCTTTATGGTCAACCTGTTGTCCGGTATTGCCTTCCTGTGTGCCAACCCGTTCCGGTATTTCCCGAACATTGCCTTCCAGTGGAAGATGGGCCTGATCGTTATCGCCGGCCTGAATGCCCTGTGGTTCTGGTTCGGGGAGCACAAGATCCTGGAGCAGCTGGCAGATGGTGAAGATGCGGAATTCCGTGCCAAGGTGATTGCCTTCATATCAATCGCCATTTGGGTTGGAGTGATTATCTTTGGCCGCATGATTCCTTATGTAGAGTATTAATACTTTCCTACGGGAAGAAAAAGAGGGCAATTGCCCTCTTTTTTATTGCATGAAAATAAAAGATATATCGGGATGAGCGAGAAAGCTGCTGCCAGGTCACGGCGCATAGTGACGGAGCCGATCCGGCCACTGATGGTCCGGCTGACATTTTCCGCGCTCATCGGCAATGTGGCGATGCACCTGATGGGCATCGTCGATACCTTCTATATCAGCCGGCTCGGCACCCTGGAGCTGGCTGCGGCCAGTTTCGTGATTCCCGTGCACATGATCTACATCAGCCTTGCGCTGGGTATCGGCATGGGTATGAGCTCGCTCAATTCGCGCCTGATCGGGGAGAGCCGGTTTGCCGATTCCTCGCGACTGATCAGTGATGGCCTTATGTTCGCGGCGCTGTTTGCCGTTGTGGTGGCGATGATCGGCAGCATCATCATTGATCCGTTGTTCCGCCTGCTCGGTGCAGACGAGCGCACACTGCCGTTTATTCGCGACTACCTCAATATCCTCCTGGTGGCCCTGCCGCCGCTGATGCTGGTCGTCATCGGCAACAGCACCTTTCGTTCGATGGGCAATATCCGTATGTCTGCCACACTGGCGGCCTGCCTGTCGGTACTGAACATTACGTTCGATCCCCTCCTGATCTTCGGCATTGGCCCGTTTCCGGCAATGGGCATTCGCGGTGCAGCCGTGGCGACATTGCTGGCCGCCAGCCTGACCCTGTGCGTGTCCTTCTACGTGCTGGGCTTCCATGAAAAGCTGATCGATTTCGCGGCACCGAAGTGGCATCACCTCCAGGACAACTGGCGCCAGATCCTGGGTATTGGCGTGCCCGCCATGGGCGCCAACATCATGACGCCGCTGGCGGCGGCCATCATGACCGGAATGGTGGCGACCTTCGGGGATGTGGTGGTGGCCGGTTTCGGAGTCGGCAGCCGCGTGGAAACCATCAGCCTGATCTTTGTCATGGCGCTGTCATCGACGTTGCCGATGTTCATCGGGCAGAACCTGGGTGCCGGTCGCACCGACCGCGCCTATAGCGCCCTTATGGGCTGCCTGAAATTCGTGCTCTGCTTCCAGTGCCTCGTATACCTGTTGCTGCTGGTCCTCGGCGATTCAATCGCCCGTACGTTCAGCGACGACGCGCGGGTCATCGACGTGATCAGGACCTATCTGCTTATTCTGCCGCTGACCTATGGTGCCCATGGCGTCGTGGTGTTGTGCATGGTGTCTCTCAACGTGATGCGCCGACCGCGCATGGCACTTCTGCTTACCTTCACGCGCCTGATGGTGTTTTATATTCCGCTGGCCTGGGCCGGCGCGCAGATCTGGGGGCTGAAAGGACTGTTCATGGGCGCGGCAGCCGGCAACATCCTTGCCTGTGGCTTTGCCTACGTCATGATTCGCCGGGTATGCCGGGAGCTGAACCTGCTGCCCGGGCAGGCAGCCGGTATGGAAGTTGTAACAGGGAAAGCCTAGCTGAAGTAGGCGGCGCCGCAGGTGATCAGCACCATCACGAACAGCACCCACTTGAGCACGACCTGGGGCACCCTGATGGCGAACTTCACGCTAATGGAGGCACCGACTACCGTCCCCACCGCCATGACCAGTCCCGGCACCCACATAACCTGGTCCCTGGCAATGAAGACCACCAGGGCGATGACCGTGAGCGCGGCGGTGATGGCCACCTTCAGGGCATTGGCCCGCACCAGGTCGTAACGCAGGCCACCGGCCACGGCGGCAATGAGCAGGAAGCCAACGCCGGCCTGGATGAATCCCCCGTAAAAGCCTGCCACGAATAATCCGATGGCGGCGGCGGGCCGCTCGCGCAGGGTGAAGGCCGCTGTGCCTTCCGGCGGGGCAACAACAGAGGGTTTGATCAGCATGATGGCAGCCATGCCGAGCATGGTGGCCAGGAGTGTCGGCTTCAGCCAGGTGACCGGCAGGTAGGAGGCCAGCAGGGATCCGAACAGGGCACCTGTCAGTGCCGGCAGCAGCGTTGGCACGATCGTGGCCGGCGCCAGCTTGCCTTCCTTGTGAAAACCGCGCATGCCCGCCAGGGATTGCAGCAGGATGCCGACACGGTTCGTGGCATTGGCGATATCCGCTGGCAGGCCCAGGATCATGAAGGCAGGCAGCGTGAGCATGGAGCCGCCGCCGGCGATGGTGTTGATGAAGCCGGCCAGGAAGCCTGCCACGACAAGCAGCGAGACACTGATGAGGCTGAGTTCGAATTCCATAATAGACAGCTGCCTGGTATGAACAGGGGGCGCAATATGACGGACGTACAGGGGATTGTCAATTTCGGCCGAGCCGCGAAAAGTGCTAGAATCGCCGGCTGCAAGCAGTGCCCAGATAAGGATCCGAAGTGGACAAAAACAAGAGCGACACCGGCCAGCCCGGTCCCCTGCAGGTCTTCGAGGACCACGTTTCCCAAGGTGAATTCCGCATCCAGCAGTGCAAGGATTGTGGCAGTCATGTCTTCTACCCCCGCTACCTGTGCAACCATTGCGGCTCCAGCGAGCTGAAGTGGGTGGAGGTCAGTGGCCGCGGCATCGTCTACTCGACGTCCGTGGTCCGCCGCAAACCGGAGCGCGGCGGCGACTACAATATTGCCCTGATCGATCTGGAAGAGGGCCCGCGCATGATGAGCCGCGTCATGGACGTGGACCCCGATCAGGTCACCATCGGCATGGCGGTCAGCGCCCACATCGGCCTGATTGACGACAAGCCGGCCGTGGTCTTTTACAACAAGGAACAGGGGGACAAGGAATGGTAGCCTCATTGCGCGGCAGTGCCGCGGTTGTCGGAGTCGGCCTCACCGAGTTCACCGGCCTGCCCGGCATGAACCACATGGAGATCATGGCCAGGGCTGTTGAACGGGCCATCCTTGACGCCGGTATCCAGAAAAACGAGATCGACGGCATATTCAGCGCCAATTTCGTGGAACTGCTGACACCGCTCACCGTTGCCGAGTACTTCGGCCTCAACCCCACGTACATGGATGGCACCAATACCGGCGGTTCGGTGTTCGTGAATTCCATGCAATCCGCGGCAGCCGCCCTGCACCTGGGTTTATGCAACGTCGCCCTGATCTGCTACGGCAGCAACAGCGCCACCGGCCCGTTCACGCATCCACCTGCCATGCATACCGTGGAGGACATCTACAAACCGCGAAACCCGATTACCCCCTATGCCCTGGCCGCAGCCAGGCACATGCACGAGTACGGCACCACGAAGGAGCAGCTGGCGGAAGTGGCGGTATCGGCGCGGAAATGGGCGCAGCTCAATCCTGCCGCTACCATGCGCGATCCGCTTACCGTCGAAGATGTGATGACAGCACGCATGATCGTGGACCCGCTCGGCCTGCTCGACTGCTGCCTGGTCAGCGACGGCGGCGCCGCGATGATCATGGTGCGCAGTGACCGCGCAAAGGACTTCCCGAAAAAACCGGTGTACATGCTTGGCGTCGGTAGCCGCACGGATCACAACCTGATTTCCGCCATGCCCAACCTGTGCGTTACGCCGGCAAAGGCAGCGGCGGCGGCCGCGTTCGCCATGGCAGGTGTCACACCGGCGGATATCGATGTCGTGGAGTTGTATGATGCTTTCACCATCAACACCATACTTTTCCTTGAGGATATGGGATTCTGCCAGAAAGGCGAGGGTGGGCACTTCGTGTCCAACGGCAATATTGCACCCGGGGGGTCGCTGCCCGTGAACACCAACGGCGGCGGGCTCAGTTGCGTCCACCCCGGCATGTACGGCATGTTCCTGATGATAGAAGCGGTGCAGCAGCTGCGTGGTGAATGCGGCGAGCGACAGGTGGACGGCGCGAAGCTGGCTGCCTGCAACGGCAACGGCGGCTTCCTTGCCAGCCAGGTCACCGCGATATTCGGTACCGAAGACACCCTTTGATCACCGGCCCGTCATCATGGCCCGCCATACGCATTCGGGTTATGCTACGTGCCAGATAACACACTTTATTCGGGGGATGCAGAAGTCGGCCTGGATGACCTAGGTCAAACCGGCCCCCCGGGATAGTTTCTAGAATCTGTACCAGTCGGCTGCTCTCAATCCGCCGTTCTTATCCGAGAGAGAGAAGACCTTTGTGAACAGAACATGGATAAAGCTTTCTGCCGCGCTGCTGGCGCTGGTGTTCCTGGCCGGTTGCCGGACCTACCCGGACGAGGTTGGCAGCTTCCGCTTCCCCATCCTCAGCGGCGATATACAGCGCGGGCAGGACGCCTTCATCAGGCTCGAATGCAACCAGTGTCACGCGGTTGATGGTGTTGAACTAGAGGTATTTGCAGGCCCCAGGCCGGTGACTGTCGTGCTCGGCGGCGATCTCTATTTCGCCAAGACCTACGGCGACCTGGTCACTTCCATCATCAACCCGGACCACGTCCTGTCTGACAACTACCTGGAGCAACTCCCGCAACAGGTACGCCGCCGTACTGTCAGTTCGCCCATGTACCTGAAGGAAGATATGCTGGTGACCGAGCTGATCGATATCGTGGCCTTCCTCAACTCACGTTATCGCCTGCTGCCCGGGTACACCGAGTATTACTATTGAGCGGATGCTCAAGAGGAAAAAAGCCGGCAGGAAGCCGGCTTTTTTATTTCTAGAATCCTTTGCCCCAGGCACCGAGAAAGAAATGCTCGCCCAGCGGATCGCGAACGCGCGGCTTCAGCTCACGCTCGCGGAATGCCTCGGGCAGGCGATCTTGGGGCAACTGGTAGCCGATAGTCATCATGGCCATCGGCTGGTAACGCGCAGGAATATTGAACGTCGTACGCGCCTTGTCGGGCATGAAGCCCGCCATCTGGTGGGTCATCAGGCCCAGGTGAACTCCCTGCAAACAAAGGCTTAAGGCCGCCGCGCCGGTATCGTATGCACCCCAGCCGTTGTGTTTGTCATTCTTGGAGAACTGCGAGTCAGCGCAGATGATGGCCAGTACGGGGGCGTGCTTGCACCAGGGCTGGTTGCCTTCGCCGAGGCAGTCGAAGGCCTGCTGCCAGGCGCCTTCGTCTGCGGACTTGCTGCAAAAGATCACCCGCCAGGGCTGGTCGCCGAAACAGGACGGTGCCCAGCGTGCGGCTTCGGCCATGGCGCGCAGGTCATCAGTGCTGACCGGCTTGTCGGGATCGTAGGAAACACCGCTCCAGCGGTTCATGATGATGTCGTGAACTGGGGCGGAGGTATCGGCGGCTTTTTCAATCATGCTGTGTTCCTGGTAAAAATAGTGTTACGGGAGAGCCTTGGTGGCGGTTAATGGACGGCAAGCATGATGGACAGGAAAGGCCCGGTTTTCCAGCTTTCTGTACCAAAAAGGCTTGAAAAAATGCCGATTGCACCTATATTGGTAGAAAGGTCTGAAAAGGCAGCAAATCTGCTCTTTAAATGCCTGAAAAACAAGGACTTTTAATAAATATCCGAACATTTCCAGAACTTGGCTGTCTAAGTCAATAGATGATAGAATTCGCCGGCTACGGCGTTAGGTATACTATGACGACATACACCAATAGCGCTGCAACACAGAGAAATACTGGACTTATGTCACTGGAAAACAGCACAGGAAAAGACCTTCAGGTTATCGACACCATGGTGCCGGGGCGTGACCTTAACGCCTACATCACCGCGGTGAACGGTATCGCCGTCCTCACGGCCGAGGAAGAGCTGGAACTTGCCAACCAGTACTACTACGAGGATAACCTTGATGCAGCACGTAAGTTAGTGCTTGCTCACCTCCGTTTCGTTGTCCATATGGCCAAGACCTATTCCGGTTATGGCCTGTCCGAAGCAGACCTTATCCAGGAAGGCAACGTTGGCCTGATGAAGGCCGTCAAGCGCTTCAACCCGGAAGTGGGTGTGCGTCTGGTCTCCTTTGCCGTGCACTGGATCAAGGCCGAAA
>JALRBG010000132.1 GCA_023257855.1 Pseudomonadales bacterium
GCAGCAGTTTCCAGCCCCTGATGACCCTGTACCTCACGGATAACACCGCCCCGGCCGAGATCGCCAAGGCCAGGGCCAGTGGTCACATTTACGGTGTGAAGCTCTACCCCGCAGGCGCCACCACCAATTCCGATTTCGGGGTGACCGACATCAGGAAGACACACGACGTACTGGCTGCCATGAGCGAGCACGGCATGCCGCTACTGGTGCATGGCGAGGTTACCCGCAGCGAGATCGATATCTACGACCGCGAAAAGACGTTTATCGACGAGGTCCTCGAACCCCTGCACGCGCAATTCCCGGCGCTGAAAATCGTCTTCGAACACATCACCACGCGGGACGCCGCGCAGTTCGTGCTGGATGCAGGCGACCATATCGGAGCCACCATCACACCGCAGCACCTGATGTTCAACCGCAACCACATGCTGGTGGGCGGCATTCGCCCCCACTACTACTGCCTGCCCGTCCTCAAGCGCAACACGCACCAGCAGGCGCTGCTGGATGCGGTAGCCGGCGGCTCGAAAAAACTGTTCCTGGGCACCGACTCGGCACCGCACGCCCAGGACACCAAGGAGAACGCCTGCGGCTGCGCCGGTTGTTTTACCGCCCACGCCGCGCTGGAGCTGTATGCCGGCGTGTTCGACGAACTCGGCATCCTCGACAAGCTAGAAGCCTTCGCCAGCTTCAACGGTCCGGACTTCTACGGCCTGCCCAGGAACACCGACACGGTGACCCTGCGCAGGAAATCCTGGCAAGTGCCGGACACCTACAAGCTTGGCCACAAACAGATCGTGCCGCTCAATGCCGGCGTCGAAATGACCTGGTCCGTAACCTGACGCAAACACCTGCAGTACCATGCCTGACAAAAAGACTGAAGAGACAACCGGCGAGGCAAAAGCCGATTCACCACTGGCCAACCGTTTCCGCGGTT
The DNA here is from genome assembly GCA_023257855.1 of Pseudomonadales bacterium. Taxonomy (GTDB): domain Bacteria; phylum Pseudomonadota; class Gammaproteobacteria; order Pseudomonadales; family Pseudohongiellaceae; genus Eutrophocola. The sequence continues at coordinate 932 of JALRBG010000132.1, forward strand.
TCCTGCCCGTCGTGGTGGACGTTGAATGCGGCGGCTTCAACAACCAGACCGACGCCATCCTGGAGATTGCCGCGGTCACCGTCGGCATGGATGAAAACGGTCTCCTGAAGCCCGAGGACACCTGGTTCTTCCGCGTGAAGCCCTTTCCCGGCGCCAACCTGGAAGAATCCGCCCTGAAGTTCACCGGCATCGACCCGCATCATCCGCTGCGCATCGCCCACGAGGAGCCCGAAGTATTTCGCGAGCTGTTCAAGAACATCCGCAAGAAAATGAAAACGGAAAACTGCACGCGCGCCATCCTCGTCGGCCACAATGCCCATTTCGATCACGGTTTCGTCAATGCCGCCGCCGAGCGCAACAGCATGAAGCGCAACCCCTTCCACCCCTTCTCCAGCCTCGACACCGCCTCCATGAGCGCCCTCGCCTTCGGCCAGACCGTGCTTTCACGCGCCTGCGAGGCGGCGGGCATCGACTTCAGCAACGAAGAGGCGCATTCGGCACGCTACGATGCCGAAAAGACCGCCGAGCTGTTCTGCTACATCATCAACCGCTGGCACGCCCTCGGCGGCTGGCCCCTCGACGCGGCACCCGCGCACGAAAAATAAGCAAGAAATGGTCAGCCGGAGACAGGCTTGATCAAGGTCAATGCCGCCTGTGGCCGCGCGCTCTAGAGTATCCCTGTTAAACAAAAACACACAGGTACAAGGAGTTTTACATGGCCATGGCTGCAAGCAGGAAAATCTTTGTCATCATCGACGCCACCCAGGA
>JALRBG010000280.1 GCA_023257855.1 Pseudomonadales bacterium
TGAGACTTTTCCAGGTCTAACCAAGGCCATGCGCCCCTAACTAGTTTCTACAGGAAATTTTCTAATGATTACTAAAAGCATGAACAGGATCGGCAGCCTGAGCTTGACTGCCGCAGTGCTGGCCCTGTTAGCCAGTTGTAGCTCTACTGATGAAGAAATGGTTCAAGAGCTGACTTCAGAGCCCGCTGCCGCACCGGTACAGCAAGGCCCGAGTGCTGCGGAACTGGCAGAAATGCGCAAACGCGAGCAGATGCTTGCCACGACCGTGTTCTACTTTGATTTCGACAAGTCAGACCTGAAGCCGGAAGCCCGCGAGCCCCTGACATATCACGCCGAGCGCCTGAAGGATAATCCCTCCATGCGCGTACGCCTGGAAGGTCATGCCGATGAGCGCGGTACTCCGGAATATAACCTGGCCCTGGGTGAGCGTCGTGCCATTGCCGTACAGCGCTACCTGCAGGTGCAGGGTGTACCTGCCAACCAGATGGAAGTGATCAGCTATGGTGAAGAACGCTCGGTAGCCTCAGGCACTGGCGAGTCCAACTGGTCCAGGAACCGTCGCGTCGAACTCAAGTTCTGATTCCAGAATGAGTTTCCAGGGCCTTTCCCGAAGGGGAAAGGCCCTTTTTTTTGCTCATGCGAAAACACGCCATAGCTTCCTTATGACATTGCCACTATGACCCGGCAGTGATTCACGTTACCCTGACGCCCGATTTTTCCGGACATTTCAAGAATTACAGATGCAGGACTTTTTCGCGACTTGCCCCAAGGGCATCGAACAACTGCTGGCCCAGGAGCTGGCGGGACTCGGCTGCGCGGATATCCGGGAAACCGTCGCTGGGGTGTCCTTTCGTGCCGACATGCCGACGGCCTGCCGCGTCTGCCTGTGGTCGCGCCTGGCCAACCTGGTGCTGGTGCCTGTGCACCGCTTTGCTGCAGAGAACGCCGACGAGCTCTACCAGGGTGTGAAGGCCGTGAACTGGCTGGATCATATCCGGCCGGCCGGCAGGTTGTGGATCGATTTCAGCGGCACCAGCCGTGAGCTGCGCAACACCCAGTTTGCCGCGCAAAAGGTCAAGGATGCGATTGTCGATCGGGTGCGCGACGCCCGGGGGACACGCCCCAGCATCGATCGTGAACGGCCCGACTTGGTCGTCAATGCCAGGCTCAGCAACGGCCAGGTGGTGATCAATCTCGACATGTGCGGCGAAAGCCTGCACCGACGCGGCTACCGCAGCGATACCGTGAAAGCCTCCATGAAGGAAAACCTGGCTGCGGCCCTGCTGCAGCGCGCCGGCTGGCCGGTCATCGCAGCACAGGGCGGTGCCCTTATCGATCCCATGTGCGGCAGCGGGACATTCCTGATCGAAGGCGCCATGATCGCGGCCGACATCGCTCCCGGCCTCATGCGGGCGCAAACGATCGGGCGCCGTTTTGCCTTCGAGGCCTGGCCGGCCTTTCAAGGGGAGCAATGGAAAATCCTGCTGGATGAGGCAGTGGCTCGCCGCTCCTTTGGCCTGAAAAAACACCTGCCCGATATCTTCGGCTATGACGAAAACCTCATGGCTGTTCGTGCCACGGAACGCAACCTGCTCACCGCCGGGCTGTCGGAACGGGTAGTCGTGCGCAAAAAACCGCTCAGTGAATTCGCCAGGCCAACCCACAAGACGCTCAAGCCCGGGCTGGTCATCAGCAATCCGCCCTATGGTGAGCGCCTGAGCGACGAGGAAGCCCTGAAGCCGGTGTACCGCCGACTGGGCGAGGCTCTCAAGAGCGATTTTTCCGGTTGGCAGGCGGCGGTGTTCACAGCCAATCCGCTGCTGGGCAAACAGATGGGACTGCGTGCCCGCAAGAAATACAAATTCTTCAACGGTGCTCTGCCCGCCGAACTGCTGCTGTTCGATGTCAGCGAGGAACACGTGGTGCGTGCGGGTCCGTCCAAATCCGTTTGGCCAGAAAAACCGACGCAGGAACAAGTTGTCCCTCCGGTAGCCGATGCCGGCAAGCCACTCAGTGAGGGTGGGCAAATGGTGGCGAACCGCCTGCGCAAGAACCACAAGGTGATGAAAAGCTGGCGCAACAAACAGCAGGTCGATTGCTATCGCCTCTATGATGCCGACCTGCCCGAGTATGCCGCGGCGGTTGACGTCTATCATGACGTTGGCAGCGACAGGGACTACTACCATGTCCAGGAATACGCCGCCCCGAAATCCGTAGACGAAAGCAAGGCACAACAGCGGTTCAGTGACTTCCTGCAGGCACTGGCGGAAACCTTCGCGCTGGCGCCGGACCGGGTCAGCGTCAAGCAGCGCCGTCGCACACGCGGGCATGAACAATACGAGGCCGAATCCGGGGATCCTTTCGCGCATATGCTGCGCGTCCAGGAAGGCCCCGCCTCTTTCATGGTGAACCTGGAGGCTTACCTCGACAGCGGCCTGTTCCTGGACCACCGGCCGTTAAGGCGCATGATCGCCGAACGTGCCGCCGGCAAACGGGTACTGAATCTTTTCTGCTATACCGCATCGATTACTGTACAGGCCGCACTTGGCGGCGCTGCCAGCAGTGTCAGTGTCGACATGTCAAAAACCTACATTCAGTGGGCAAAAAAGAATTTTCAGCTCAATGGGCTGGATCTGAAAAAGCATCTGTTGGTGCAGGAAGACTGCCTTGCCTGGCTCAAGTCATGTCGGCAGGGATTCGACATCATCGTGCTCGACCCGCCGAGTTTCTCCAATTCCAAGCGCATGGAAGGGGTGTTGGACATCCAGCGTGATCACGTCGCCCTGATCAGGCGCTGCATGGACCTGCTGGATCGGAATGGCTGCCTGTATTTTTCCAACAACCTGCGCTCGTTCAAACTGGCCGAAGATGAACTCGCGCAGTTCACGATCACGGATATCAGCACGAAGACGCTCGACCCGGATTTCAAACGCAATCCGAAGATCCACCGCTGCTGGGAAATCCGGCCCAGGCAGGAATCCTGAGCAGAAAGTCAGGAGAACTACAGGCCCGCCTGCAAAAGTGATTCACAGTGTTCCCCGGTCTCGCCGGTGACGCTGGTGTTGCTGCAGAGGCTTTCCAGGTTGGCGTAGAAGGGCGCGAGGGCGGATGCAGCGCCCGATGTTGCCTGCCATTCCTGCAGGTCGGCCACCAGGCTTTGCAGACGGCCGAAGTTGCGGCCGGTGAGTATGTTTTCCCTGTCTTGGAACTCTTCCAGCAGGCCCAGCGCTGTGCTGGCGATCAATTCGGCCTGTTCCGGTGCGAGCTGGATCATGCTTGCCACGTACTGGTAACCCCATTGGAAACGCGTCGCTTCACCCTTCGATCCTTCGTAGGCCTGGCGGTGCCAGTCGACGGCTTCCGCGTTGTTGCCGGCTTCCTCGGCCAGGCCGCCCAGGCTGCTCATGAAGTAGTAGGGCGCATGGGACTTGCCGATCTCGTCCAGCAGGATCTGGCGTGACAGATCCGGGCGCTTTGCCTCGAACAGCAACTGGTAGGCCGTGTTGATGACGTTCTGGCGCGCATCGCCACGGGTTTCGCTGTCCTCGGCATTGATGGAGTCGATGATGGTCTGCTCCAGGTCGGCGGGCAGGCGTTCGGCGTCGGGGTTGCTGTTAAAGAACCGTTCCACGCTCGGGTACCAGCTGGCCAGGTGCTCAGCGCCGGACAGCTGCGGGGCACTGCGCAATACTTCCATCGCGGCGATCCAGTTGTCGGCCAGGGCTTCATCAGAGGCATCGCCGGTGGCAAGCATGTCGGTGAAGTCGCTGAAGTAGAGCAGCAGGTAGTCGCTGTTGGCCAGTGTCATGTCCCTGTCATGCAGGATGGTGTCCAGGTCCTGTCGCGCCTGCTGGCGCTGTGCCTGTGTGAATGCGCTGTCGTCGGTTTCCATGGCAACACCTGCCGCATACAGGGCATGGAACATCAGCCTGGACCAGGCGATGGTGTTGCCGGCCTCGCGGGCGCTTTCGGCAAGCTTGCCGAACGTGGCGGCATCCATCTTCACGTCGTCCGGCAGGTTGGACTGTTCCCAGGAATAGAACGCCAGGCGTGTCCAGGCGTTGGCCTTGAGACTGGCAGGTTCGGTCAATGCCTTGTGCAGAAGGTCGGGAGTGCTGGTCAGGTCATCGAGCGCTATCTGCAGCACGTTGATGTACTGCGTACTGTCGATCCAGCCCGGGATGCGCGTGATCTCGTCACCCGTGGGTGAAAACACGATCATGGTCGGATAACCGGCCACGGCAAAATGCTCGCCCCAGGACTGGGCGCGCTCGGTATCGCCGTCGAGGTAGACGGGCACGAACAGGTCCATCATGGTGAGGAAACCGGGGTGCTTGAAGACCGTAGCCTTGATCTGTTCGCAGGGCGGGCACCAGATGGCACCCCAGTAGAAGAACAGGGGCTTGTCCTCGGCTTCGGCCAGGGCGAAGGCCGCATCGACGGTGCCGTCGTACCAGTGGATATCAGACGCATGTTCTTGCGCAGGGATCGCCGCTTCTGCAACCACTTCGGCTTGCGGTACGGCAGCCTCCTGGCCGCAGGATACCAGTGCGGATAAAAGTAGAAGGGCGGGAATTCTGCTAGCGTTATTCAGCATGGTCTTTGGCGCTTTTCCGGGGGGTATGGCGGAATTATGCGTATTATTGGCCGGGGGCGAAACCCCGGCCGGGTAAAAATCCGGCTTAGCGGGGGGCGATTCGCAGGACCGCGAATTCGTCGCCGTCCGTCAGCACATACAGGTTGCCGTCCGGGCCCTGCTTGACGTCACGGATGCGCTGGTGCAGGTCGCCCAGCAGTTTCTCACGGCGCAGTTCCTCGAAATTTTCATTCAGTACCACGCGCTCCAGTGAGCCGGTACGGTTGATCTGGCCGTAGCGTACGCTGCCGACAAACAGGTTGCCTTTCCAGGCGGGGAAGGCCTCGCCGTCGTAGAACATGATGCCGCTCGGGCCGATTGAAGGAATCCACACGACCTGCGGCTGCTCCATCCCGCGCTCTACGGGCAGGTCGGAAATCCTCGAGCCGTCGTAGTTGCGCCCGTAGCTGGTTGCCGGCCACCCATAGTTGCCGCCGGGCACCAGCAGGTTCACCTCGTCGCCGCCATTGGGGCCGTGCTCCGCTGCGAACACGGTGCCGCTGGCCTTGTGCACAGTGAGGCCGAGCTGGTCGCGGTGCCCATAGGTATAGATGGCAGGATGCACATCGTCTCGGCCGAGGAAGGGATTGTCGCCGGGAATGCTGCCGTCATCGTTGAAGCGCAGTACCTTGCCGAACACGTTGTCCAGTTGCTGGGCCTGCGGACCAAAGGGTGCGCCGGTGGTCATGTAGATGCTGCCGTCGTTGGCGAAGGCGATGCGCATGCCGCTGGTGCCGCCGGGCTCGCCGGTAAACAGTTCCTCGACATCGGTGACCCGGCCATTGTCCCAGCGTCCGCGCATCAGCGCCGGGATGCTGGTCTGGCGATCCCCGTCTTTCGGGCCGGCCCTGTTGTAGCTGAAATACAGCCAGTGGTTGCTGGCGAAATCCGGGTGCAGGGCGAGATCGTTCAGGCCGCCGTTCCGGTAGGGTTCCGCCAGCGTGGGCATGCCCGGCACCGGGTTCGGGTCAAGCATGGCAGCGGGACCGGTGGCATCGTGGATAACGCGCAGGTTGCCGCCGCGTTCGGAGACGAGCAGGTCGCCGTCCGGCAGGAAGGCCAGGCTGAAGGCGCGCGGCAATCCCCTGGCGAGCAGGGTGACTTCGATTTCGTGCTGCTCCGCCGTGTCAAATACATACGGCGTTTCTTCCAGCACGAAGGCGTCGATGCCGATGGGCGGCTGCTCTGCGGCCATCACCTGGCCGGCAGCGATAACAAGTAACAAGGCAAAAGCAGAATGAAAGGTACGCATGGCACTCACCCTCCGGGGTTCCTGTTGTCAAAAACGCTGTGAAAAAAACGCCAGGCATTGCCTGGCGTCTGTGTTCGGTGTCGTGCTTACTCGATGCTTGCCATCGCGGCGCGCAACAGGTCGGCGGTCACGGTGCGGTCGGTAATGTCCTGCCGGCGTGCGCCCGGTCCGGTGCGCGGTGGTGCCAGGGCGGCATCCAGGGCAGTCATGCCTTCATTATCCATGATCAACGGGTCGGCGCCACGCTCCAGCAGGTGGGAGACAACTCGTTCCCAGCCGATTTCCGCAGCGCCGAACAGGGCCGAGCGGCCTTCGTTGTCCTTCCACTGGATATAGGTATCAAGCTTCGCCGTCAGGGTGTGGCTGTCGTTGACGCGGGCGTTGATATCGGCGCCGGCATCCAGAAGCATATCGATGGTCCTGATGACTTTGGTCTGCATATCATCGGATTCGCCGCCGCCGGGTCCGCGGCCGTTGCCGCTCATGCCTGCTGCATACATCAGCGGCGTCAGCCTGAAGACGTTGCGCAGGTTCACATCGGCACCGTTGGCGAGCAGGAGCTCGATGGCCTCATGGTCATGACTCAGGACCGCCACGTGCAGGGCAGCAGTACCGCCGCGCATGTCGTAGTCGGCGAAACGGCCGCGGCCGGGGCCGTTGGGGCGCATGCGGGTCAGCTGGTGATTGACGTCCACGCCCATGTCGATGAGGCGGCGGGCGATATCCAGGGCGCTGATGTTCCTGCCGTTGTCACCATCGGAATTGAAGGACTCGCTGATGTCGGCGAACCCGAAAGTTCTCGGGCTGAAGGAATTCATGTCAATGGCCAGGTACAGGGGCGTACGGCCGGTCATGTCCCACACATCGACCTTGGCGCCCTGGTCGATCAGGTACATCGCCACGGCGAAATTCTTGTTGTCGATGGCATTCAGCAGCGGCGTCACCCCGTCCGGGTTGGGCTGGTTGATGTCGGCGCCGGCCTCCACGATGGCCACGGTGCAGCGGTAGCAGCCGGAACGGGTGGCATACAGCAGGGCATTGAGGCCGCCGGTGGGACGGAACTGGGCGCGCGGTTCGGAGGTCATCTGTCGCGGCCAGTCGTCGGCGACCGCCTTGACGTGAACATCGGCGCCATTGGCGATCAGCAAGTCGACAACATCCGGATGATTTTCGGAGGCTGCCCACATCAACGCGGTCTGGTGGCGGAAGGATTCAATGGCGTTCACGTCGGCGCCGGCATCGATCAGCATCTTCGCGATGTCCAGGTTGCCGATGTAGGAAGCCAGCATCAGGGCGGTCTGGTTGTCGAGGTTGGGAGAATCGGGGTTGGCGCCGGCATCCAGCAGGATGCGCACCAGTTCTTCGTTATCCAGTTTGACTGCTTCCGCCAGTGGGGAGGAGCCGAACCGGTTGGTGACATCCACTTTCGCACCGGCGTCCAGCAGGGCGCGCACGAGATCGGTATCGACGTTGTAAGTGGCATACATCAAGGCGGTGGAGCCATCCGCACTGGCGGCATTCACGTCGGCTGCAGCGATGGCGGCCATGGCGGCGTCATGCCGGCCGGCCTTGACCAGGTCGACCAGGGAATCCTGGGCGTGTGCGGCCATCGCCAGGAAAGACAACAGTGCTGTAGCGAAGATACTGAAACGTTTCATCAGACTACATTGCCTCCAAAGTTCGTGTAGTGGGCCCATAGACCCTTTGCGGCGTCGTAACAAAATTTGTACGGGTCATCGAACTTGCGGTCGATTTCATCCATCACGCCCGCGTCCAGGATGTCCTGTGCACTGCGGCCGCTGTTGACCAGCTTCGAGCAGCGATCCCACAGGTGCCACATCATTTCCCGCTCAGCCCGGTAGTCGGCCATGGTCATGACAGGACCGTAGGCAGGAACGATGAGCGTGTCGTCGTTGGCGACTTCCAGCAGGTCGTCCATGGCATCGACGCGGCCGCCGAGCCAGCCGCCTGCGTACCAGTCCAGGGACGGGTCGCGCAGGGGAGAGGCGACATCGCCCACGGCAAGTACGTTGGCGTTGCGCAGCAGGATGTAGGCATCACCGCGTGTATGCGCTTCCAGCAGGTAGCCGATCTCGATGCTTTCATCGCCCAGCTCAAGCACTTCCTTTTCACGGAACGTGTGCGTGGGCCTGCCGATTTCCGGCAGGGCGGAGACCCAGCGGTCTTCGGACGGAATATAGTAATCGGCGCTCAACCATTGCCGGGTGATTTCATGGGCATGGATGACCGCGCCGGCATCGCCGAACAAGGCATTTCCGCCGGACTGGTCGGCATGGTAATGGGTATTGATGAGTCGCGTGACGGGGGCGTCGCCCAGGGTCAGCTTCACCGAAGTGGCCATGTCGGGCGCACCGGAATCCACCAGCAGGCGGCCCTCACCCGTCTCCAGGACCAGGACATTGCCCGGTGCATTGGCAATGATGCTGACTCCATCCCTGAGGGATTCGATTGGCAGCAGCTCCGGGGTTCTTGCAACCGGTGCAGCAGCTACGCTGCCGCCGTTTTCCCCGGTGGCCGGTTCCTGCGAACAGCCGGCCAGGCCTGCCAGCAGGGGAGCGCAGGTAAGACCGGCGCCTGCCCTGAGGATGGTTCTGCGTTGGTAGGTATTCCTGAAACTTCTCATAGTACTGCGTTAAACCTCGGAAAGAATGCCGGTGCTGTTGCCAAAGCTTTCCTGCGGAATGCCCAGTTTGTCCAGGATGGTCAGGTGGATGTTGGCCAGGGGAGTGCGCTCCGGCGGCGTGACATTCTTGCCGCCCTTGTGCGCACCGCTGGCGCCGCCGACCAGGATTTCCGGCAGCGGGTAGTTGTCGTGCTGGTTGCTGTTGCCCATGTTGGAGCCGTACAGGAACAGGGAGTGATCCAGGATGCTGCCATCGCCGTCCGGCGTTTCTGCCAGCTTCTGCACGAAGCGACCGAAGTGCTCCATGTGGTAAGTCTGTACACGAATCAGGTCCTGGATGCGTTCCGGGTCGTTGGTGTGATGGCTGGTCGGATGGAAGCCGCCGGCGACATTCACCTGCGGGTAGGTACGGTCGGTACCTTCCGCCGCCATCACCAGGGTGAGGATGCGGGTCAGGTCGGCCTGGTAGGCCAGCGCGGCCAGGTCGAACATCATCTTGATCTGGTCGTCGAAATTCTCAAACACGCCGACCGGTGCTGCAGGTACATCGATACCTGACATGTCCTGGTTCTGGGCAATCTGCACACGCCGCTCGATTTCACGCACGGTGTCGAGGTAGTTGGACAGGATCTCCCTGTCGCCGGTGCCCAGGTCCTTCTGCAGGGTGCGGGTGCGGTCGGCGATCATGTCCAGCACGCTGCGGTTCTTCGACAGGATCAGTGAACGCTCTTCCTGGGTGTCATACGGGCCCATCAGCTGGATGAACACCTTGCGCGGATTGAACTCCATCGGCAGCGGCTGGTTGGGTGCCGCGAATGACGTTGTCACGGCATAGAAGCCGCCGTTGCCGGCAGCCACCTGGACCGTGGTCTCGGTGGCCATTTCCAGTGACGGCAGGGCGGTTTCCTGGCCCAGCTGCTGGGCGATGACCTGGTCCAGCGTAGTGGCCAGTGCCGGCACGGAGCCTTCACCGGGACGCACGCATGACAGCCAGGTGGCCGGGTTGAAGGTGTGCACCGAGCCCAGTGCGGCATTGTTTTCGATATTCTCGAATGTGGTCACATAGTTCTTGTAGGGTTCCAGCGAAGTCATCATCTTGCCGAGCTGGAAATTGTCGCCCGCACCGGTGCTGGTCCACTGGTCCACGTCCTTACCGAACGGTGTGTTGTTCATGATGGTGCCATGGGGCAGGTAGAAAAAGCCGGCACGCTTCTTCGGCATGGCCTCGACCTGGGCCAGCGCAGTGCTTGCGGGCACCATGGCATCCAGGAAAGGCAATGCCAGAGCGACACCACCACCGCGCAGCAGTGTGCGGCGAGACAAATGTTTTTTGGTCAGAAATTTGGCCATGAGCCTTCTCCCTAGTTCCTGGTTGCTGTTGACGCTACTTCTCGTAACGCCGAATTTTTTGATGGCTGGCTGGCGTGTTCCTCAGGACCCTGCATGCGGAACACGTCGTGGTTGACCAGAGCGGTGATGATTGAAGTAAACGTGTAATTCTCCTCGGCTGCCAGTTTGACGATTTCTCTGACATAGGGCATATCGAAATATTCGATCTCGCGGTTCAGGGCATACATCATCAGGCGCCGGGTAATGGTCATTGGCAGCTGGTCTTCCCGGCTGAGCAGATGTGCACGCATTTCCACGGGACCATCGATGAACTTGCCGCTGGTCAGTACCGTGGTGGAATCGATCGGGGCGTCCGCCTGCAGGTCGACATCGCGCCAGCGGCCGGTGACATCGAAATTCTCCAGGGCCAGGCCCGGCGGGTCGATGGAACCGTGACACGCCATGCAGGTCGGGTTCTCCCGGTGTTTTTCCAGACGAGCGCGCAGCGTGGTTGGTTTTTCACCCTCACGGATTGTCAGGTCGACCTCGACGTTCGGCGGCGGCGGTGCGGGCGGCGTGCCCATGATGCGGTCCAGGATCCACGCGCCGCGCAGGACCGGCGAAGTGCGATCGCCATAGGAGGTGCGCATTAATGTGGCGCCCTTGCCGAGCAGTCCGTGCCTGGCCTCGTTGTCCAGCTTTATGCGGCGGAACTGGGAGCCGTAAACACCATCGATGTCATACTGCTCGGCGAGCGAATCATTGACGAAGGTCCAGTCGGCCGTCAGCAGTTCATGCACAGGCCGGTCATCCAGTAATACACTGGCCAGGAACAGGCGAATCTCGGTTTCGAAATTGGTGCGCATGTTGTCGCTAAAGCTGCGATCCACCGGTTGTACCTGGTCAAGTTCATCCAGGTTCAGCCAGGCCAGGGCAAAGTTCTCGATCAGGGCATTAGCGCGCGGGTCGGCAAGCATTCTCTTCACCTGGCCGGCCACGACCTCGGCGTCTGATAGCCTGCCGTTCGCGGCCAGGGCGATCAATTCTGCATCCGGGCCCTGGCTCCAGAGCATAAAGGATAGGCGTGTCGCGATTTCCAGGTCGTTCAGCTGCCGGGGTGAATCCTCGATGATGCGCATGGAGCGATACAGGAAGTCGGGGCTCGACAGGATCGCGGTGGTCAGTTCGATGATCCCAGTATCAAAACCGCCTTCCTCGGCACGGCCCACTTCATAGAACGGCATCAGCCATTCCAGGTCTTCATCGCCGACCGGGCGGCGGAAAGCGCGCGTGGCCAGGTTGCGGGCGATCTGTTCGGCGCAGGCGCGTTCCTCCGCGGCTTCACGCGGCTGGCAGACAAGAATTTTCTTGCGGCTGTCGCTCATGGACAGTCCGGCCGGGTTGAAGGGACCTTCGACCTCGACGCCCAGGCCGATGATCGGCATGCCGAGCACGCGGCCGTTGCCGGTGGCATTGTTGCTGGCAGCCCAGGAACGCTCGATGAAGGTCACCATGACTTCGTGGGAGCCGACCTTGACCTCGGCCGGGATGCCGGCGATTTTCGCCAGGATGACATCGCCTCCGGCAACGCCGTCGCGTGTGGCAATGGCGAGATCTTCCGGTCCGCCGATCTCGACGCGATTCACTTCGTTGCCATCCACCAGGATGACCATGGTGGCAGCGGTTTCCATGCCGCGCGGATACAGACCGGCATCGATATCGAGCACGTTGAAGCGGTACTCGCCGTCGGCCGGGAAGAAATGGGTGAACCGCATGCCGCCGCGGGTGCCCAGCGGAAAGCCGTCGATATGGTTGCGGGCCATGCTGTTGCCGCCGTTGAATGTGCCGCGGTTCTGGTTCGGCAATTCATGGAAGACGCTGGCAAACTTCGGTATGGGATTGCCGATGGCCTGGGTGGCCACCTGGCGGGTTGCGGAAATGTACTGTTCGAGGAACGTGGGCGAGGCGCCCAGGGCGTTGGCGATGTTCTCGAAGCCTTCCACCTCGATCTCACTGGGCAGGATCTGGGCCGGATCCACGGTTACGCCGATAAGGTCGGACACGATGGTGGCGAACTCGGTGCGGTTCAGGCGCTGGATCGGTACGTTGCCGATGTGGCGTTCATGCACCTCGGTGTCGATGGCGTGTTCGAGGTATCTGATGGCGGCATCAACGTCGGCCTGGGGAGGCTGGTCGGCGCCTCCAGGAGGCATCAGGCGTCCGCGCAGCTTGTTGATGGCAGTCTCCCATACCTCCTGGTCCTGGCTTAGATTGTTTATATCCATTAGGTCAAAGGCAACGCCACCGGAAAAATCCTCCAGGTTGTGGCAGCTCTCGCAGTAGCTCTCGAGGAGGGCGTCCGGCGCCTCCTGCGCAAAAGCTCCCTGTTCCAGCAGGCCTATGCTTACGCACGCCAAGGTGATGAATAGTGCATTCCTTGCTGGGAAGGCTAACAATTTAATGAATGAAACTTTCCTGAGCATGACACTACCTTGCTAAAACACTTAACTATTTTGTGCTGTGTTGAGTATGGGCGATAAGACGATCCGACCATTTTTCGTTATTCTGCCACAAAACGCTAAAAATAAAGGCTTTCTGGGTCAAGTATTCAGAAAATTCCTATATTTCCTGGTTTTAGACTGGCGTGTGACGCCAAACTCCCGACGAATATTAGGCCAAAATTAGAGTATCGCAGTTTGTGGGGCTCAGACGGCCGCCAGCGCGGGTGAATTCTCTTTGGGGGATGGTCCGCCTAAAACGTCCTCCATAGTCGACAACATGGCGCCGCTATGTTCCTTTAGCACTTCGATCATGTCTTTAATTTCATTGTTGAGAACCGATGTGGTCGGAAAAATCGCATAAATTGGCTGATCGAGTACAGCTGCATCATCGACTCGGAATAAGCACTTTCCAAGATAACTTTCCACAAGGCGGTAAGGCAGGTATGCGCTGCCACCGTGGTCAAGAATGAATTGAAGGGCAAAATCGCAATCAGAGGCCATGATGACGGGCTGGGACATCATTGCGGACATCTCAAGGAATTGGGTATTGAAAAACGATCCCCACTCAATAGAGACATATCTACCGTTCAACACATCTTCAACTGTCAAGTTCTGCCGAGAGGATACGAGAACCAATTCAACACTGCTAAATGGTACTGAGGTAAACATCGTATCGCGCATAGGCTCGTACATAATCGCTATGTCGAGCCCCTTTTCCCGCAAATTTCTGCGTATATTTTCTTCGACCATGGTCATGGCCTTTAGGATGATGTTATCGACATTTTGGTAAATCTGGCCAATGCTGTGTTTGAGTAGGATGCTGCAAAAACCATTGCTGGCGCCAAAGCGCACGATTCTGCGTGCTTGCTGTCGCATGCTGATGTCGATCTTTGCTTTTTCCCACTCGGAGATAATCTTCTCTGCGTAAAGTACCAGGCGCTCGCCTGCCGTAGTGAGCTGGAGGTTGTTGCGGTAGCGATTGAATAGCGGGGCGTCAATTTCGTCCTCCAATTGCTTGATGCGTAGGCTGACTGCTGACTGCGTAATCCCAAAGTTTTTTGCAGTTTTACCGAAGTGGCCAAGTTCTCTAACCATCATGAAAGTCTTTAATAATTCGATATCCATAAACCCGGTCCAAGGCCAAATCAAGAAAATAAGATAGTCGATCCTTGTGCCTGAAAGGCATAAAAATCGTAAGCTTTTTGTTAATTGGTGAGCATAATTATCCTAAATTGTGCAAATAAAATTTATCAATGTTGACCATTTCGGTATTTTTTTCAGGCATAAAAAAACCCCGCCGAGGCGGGGTTTTTTTATGACAACCAACTAAACCTTAGAAGGCGTAGTTGTAGCTCAAGCGGTACATACGACCACGCGGATCGAACAGGCCGC
>JALRBG010000169.1 GCA_023257855.1 Pseudomonadales bacterium
GAATTGATTACCAGGTTGGTGCCGTCCATCGACTCTGTACGCCTGGTCAATTCCGGGACCGAGGCTACCATGAGCGCCATCCGGCTGGCCCGCGGCTTTACCGGGCGCAGCAAGATCCTGAAATTCGAAGGCTGCTACCACGGCCATGTGGACGCGCTGCTGGTCAAAGCCGGCTCCGGCGCTCTCACCCTGGGCTCACCTGACTCACTTGGCGTGCCGGAATCCACTTCGATGGAAACCTTCGTTCTGCCTTACAACAATCTCGACAGTGTCAGCCAGCTGTTCAGCAGGTCGGGCAAAGAAATCGCCTGTGTCATCATCGAACCGGTCGCCGGCAACATGAATTGTGTCCCACCGGTACCCGGTTACCTTGAGGGACTGCGCAAACTCTGTGATGAGCACGGCGTGGTGCTTATCTTCGACGAAGTCATGACCGGATTCAGAACAGCACTGGGCGGCGCCCAGTCCGTGTATGGCGTAAAACCCGACCTGACAACACTGGGCAAGGTCATCGGCGGCGGCCTGCCGGTCGGCGCCTTCGGCGGCAGACAGGACATCATGGACCTGCTTGCACCGACCGGCCCGGTTTACCAGGCCGGCACGCTGTCAGGTAATCCACTGGCGGTAACCGCCGGCCTGGCCACCCTGCAAGAAATCAGCAAACCGGATTTCTTCGCATCCCTGAGCGTGAAGACCGAATTCCTTCTCAAGGGTCTCCGGGAACGGGCCCTCGCTGCAGGCATCCCGTTTACCACCAACCAGGTGGGCGGCATGTTTGGGTGTTTCTTCAGTGATGAAGAACAGGTAACCTCCTTTGCCCAGGTCATGTCCTGCGACGTGGGCCGCTTCAGGAAGTATTTCCACCTCATGCTGGAGTCCGGCATCTACCTGGCTCCTTCCGCATTCGAGGCTGGCTTCGTATCGGCGGCCCATGGTGACGAGGAATTGCAGATGACACTGGATGCCGCCGAGAAGGCGTTTGCCCGGTTATAAGATTCAAGAACAGCAAACTACAAGAAAGGAAACCCCTATGAAGAAGTATCACGTCTACGGCATTGGCGCCGCGTTGGTAGACCAGGAATTCGAAGTCGAAGACAGTTTTTTCCAGCATGAAAGCATCCAGAAGGGCATCATGACCCTGGTGGATGGTGAATCCCAGTCCACCCTGGAGAAGCGCCTGCTGGACAGGTTTGGCCTGAAAACACGCGCAGGCGGCGGCTCAGCAGCAAACTCCATCTATGCCATATCACAGTTCGGCGGCAATGCATTTTTCTCCTGCAAGGTGGCCGACGATGAAGCCGGTAACTTCTACCTGGAACAACTTGGCCATCACAACATTCACACCAACCTGGACAACCATAACCGGGGCGCCGGCGTCACCGGCAAATGCCTGGTGATGGTCAGCCCCGACACTGAAAGGACCATGCTCAGCTTCCTCGGCATTTCCGAAACCCTCTCCAAAAACGAGATCGACGTGGAAGCCCTGAAGAATTCGGAATATCTCTACCTGGAAGGTTACCAGGTCACCTCGGACACCGGTCGTGCCGCCTCAGTCTATGCCCGTGAAATTGCCGAAGAGCATGGCGTGAAAACATCCATCACCCTGTCAGATCCGGCGATGGTGCAGTTTTTCCGCGGCGGCCTGCAGGAAATGATCGGTGACGGCGTCGACCTGTTGTTTGCCAATGACGTGGAAGCCAAGGAATGGTCCGGCAAGGAAACCGTGGAAGAGGCCATCGAGGACCTGAAGAGCATCGCCAAACAGATCGTGGTTACCTGCGGCTCAAAAGGTGCGCAGCTGTTTGACGGCGAAAACCACATCAGCATCGCCCCGCACAAGGTAAAGGCCGTGGACAGCAATGGTGCCGGCGACATGTTCGCGGGGGCTTTCCTCTATGCGGTGTCAGCAGGTCACAACTTCGAAACCGCAGGCAATCTTGCCAGCCTCGCTGCAGCGACTACCGTAAGCAGTTTTGGTCCCCGCCTGCCCTTTGATGCCCACCAGAAGATCAAGGCACAGATCATCAAATAAGACCCGCCTTTTTCCAGGCAACAAAAAAGCCGGTGCGCTTCGCGACACCGGCTTTTTTATGCTTGCTATGCAGGTTATGCGACTGAGGCTTTGTCCTCGTCAGTCACATCCTTCATGGTCAGGCTGATCTTGCCGCGATCATCAATCTTCAGAACCTTGACCATTACTTCCTCTTTTTCCTTCAGGAAGTCATGAACATTCTCTACGCGCTCCTGCGCAATCTGGGAAATGTGCACGAGGCCGTCCTTGCCGGGCAGGATGGTAATAAAGGCGCCAAAATCCACGATCTTGGAAACGATACCCTTGTATACCTTGCCGATCTCGGCTTCTGCGGTGATCTCCTGGACACGTGCGACGGCAGCGTCACGCGATGTAGCGTCTTCGCCGTAGATTCTCACATTGCCGTCATCATCGATATCGATGGAAGCACCGGTTTCTTCGGTGATGGAGCGAATGACCGCCCCACCCTTGCCGATGACGTCGCGGATCTTGTCCGGATGGATCTTCAGGTTGGCCATGGATGGCGCGTACTGGGAAATTTCACCCGGTGCAGAGATGACCTTGTTCATTTCACCGAGGATATGCATCCTGGCGTTGTAGGCCTGCTCCAGCGCAGTTTCCATGATTTCCTCGGTAATACCCTGGATCTTGATATCCATCTGCAGCGCGGTCACACCATTGGCGGAACCGGCCACCTTGAAGTCCATGTCGCCGAGGTGGTCTTCATCACCCAGAATGTCGGTCAGGACAGCAACACCGTTGTCTTCCTTGATCAGGCCCATGGCAATACCGGCAACCGGTGCCTTGATGGGCACACCGGCATCCATAAGGGCCAGTGATGTACCACAGACGGAAGCCATGGAGCTGGAACCGTTGGATTCGGTGATTTCTGATACCACGCGAATGGCATACGGGAATTCATCATCGGTCGGCAGCACTGCTGCGACACCCCGACGGGCCAGGCGGCCATGGCCGATTTCGCGGCGTTTCGGGCCGCTCATGAAGCCGGTTTCGCCGACGCTGAAGGGCGGGAAGTTGTAGTGCAGCATGAAGTGGTCCTTGCGGGTGCCACCCAGGTCTTCGATGATCTGTGCGTCACGCAGGGCGCCCAGGGTCGCAACGACCAGTGCCTGGGTTTCACCACGGGTAAACAACGCAGAACCATGGGTCTTCTGCAGCACGCCGGTTTCCACGATGATCGGGCGGACAGTTTTCGTGTCGCGGCCATCAATACGCGGCTGGCCGGCGATAATGTTCTGGCGAACAATATGCTTTTCCAGCTTGCCGAAAATTCCCTGTACTTCCTTGCCTGTGACAGGTGGCTCGGCTGCTTCGTTGGTGAACTGGGCAACGGCCTGGTCGCGCAGATTCCTGCCCTGCTACTGTCACTGTCAACCGCAATTATCGTGACGCGGGTAACAACTTCAGAACCGATTTCTCGTCAGGCAGGATTGCAACTCTCCAGCCCGGAAGCCTTTCTGATTTCCGCGCTGATTCTGCTCATCCTCGGCATCATCCCTGGCATGCCTCACGCGATTTTCCTGTTCTTTGGTCTGCTTTCGGCAAGCGTGGGCGTTCTCCTGCTGAGAAGAAGGAATAACGAAAAGCAGAACACTTCAGCGTCAGATCAGGCGCCC
>JALRBG010000296.1 GCA_023257855.1 Pseudomonadales bacterium
TCCTGGCGCGAAGTTTGGCCAGGACCGGTTCAAGGACATCGCGGGAAAGTCCGGTACGTGATTCAAACAGCGCCGCATCCACACCTGCTTTCAGGCGCAGGGCGTTCATCATGAATTCCAGCGGCAGCTCAGCAGGCGGCACCGCAACCGATTTGGCGGTGAGCGGCTTGCCGGCATCGAGGTAGGCTGCTGGCTGGCGCACCTTGCGCGTGCGAATCACCCCGCCTGCACCCGGTTGTGTGACCTTGCCGTGGGCTCCCGCACCGATACCGAGATAGTCGCCGAACTGCCAGTAGTTCAGGTTATGGCGGGATTGCCGGCCCCGGGCTGCATAGGCGGATACTTCGTACCGTTCCAGCCCATTGCCCGCCAGCAAGGCGATGCCTTCTTCCTGCATCTGTGCGAGCAGGTCATCTTCGGGTAGCGCCGGCGGCCGGCTGTAGAACACCGTGTTTGGTTCGATGGTCAGCTGGTACCACGACAGGTGGGGCGGCTTGAAGGACAACGCCGTTTCCAGGTCGGCCAGCGCCTGGCCGGTGTCCTGTCCGGGCAGGCCGAACATGAGGTCGAGATTGAAATTGTCGAAGCCGGCATCCCGCGCCTGGCCGGCTGCCTGGCGCGCTTCATTGTCATCGTGCACACGGCCCAGGGAAAGCAGGAAGGCGGGATCGAAACTTTGTATACCGATGGACAGGCGGTTGATGCCGGCCTGACGAAACCCGCGGAATTTTTCCACTTCAAATGTGCCCGGGTTGGCCTCCAGCGTGATTTCGATGCCTTCCGCGAACGGGATGCGGGCGCCGATGCCTTCCAGCAGTGTGCCTATGCTGTCAGGGGAAAACAGGCTGGGCGTGCCGCCGCCGATGAAAATCGCCTCGAGCTGGCGGCCCTGGACGTAACCATGGTCAGCATCGAGGTCGGTGAGCAGGCGCTGTACGTATTGCCTTTGCGGCAACTCACCCTCGAAAGCGTGTGAATTGAAATCGCAGTACGGGCATTTTTTCAGGCACCAGGGGATGTGGACGTACAGTGCCAGCGGCGGCAGGTTCATGAGGGCGGGCTCATGAAGGGAAGTTGGCGACCAGTTGCTGCAGGGCCTGCGCGCGGTGGCTGATGCGGTTTTTCTCTGCGGGATCCAGTTCCGCTGAAGCACAGCCGTGATCGGGTACGTAAAACAACGGGTCGTAACCGAAACCGTTGTCGCCGTGCTCCTCGAACAGGATGCGGCCTTCCCAGCTGCCCTGGCAGACCAGCGGCATCGGGTCTTCCGGGAAACGCACCAGCGCCAGGCAGCACTGGAAGCGCGCCGAGCGTTCTGGTTCCGGCACCTGTTCCAGGTTCTCAAGCAAGAGGGCGTTGTTGGCTTTATCGATGTCTTCCCGGCTTTGTCCGGCAGCCGGCTCAGCGTAGCGAAGAGAGTAGCGGGCTGAATAAATCCCGGGCTCACCATGCAGGGCATCGACCACCAGTCCGGAATCATCGGCCAGGGCCGGCAGCCCGGAAAGCCTGCTGGCATGGCGCGCCTTGATAATGGCGTTCTCCACGAAACTGTGACCATCCTCGATGGCATCGGGGATGTCGAATTCGGATTGCGGCAGCAGCATGACGTCCTTGTTGGCCAGGATGGCCTGCAATTCCCTCAGCTTGGCGCTGTTGCTGCTGGCAAGAACGATGCGGGAGAGATCGACGCTCATTCGTTGTACATCCGGGTTTCCCAGCGGATCTCGTGGGACTGCCCGGTCATCTCCGGCTGCACATCGATCGTGAAGCGCACGATTTCCGCGTTGGAGTACTCGAATTCACCGATGTAGTAGATGGTGTTTTCCTCGCGGATCTCGCGAAAATCGATGTCACCCACCTGGCCAAGCAAGTTGCGCTTGCCGCCACTGACCGCAGCG
>JALRBG010000298.1 GCA_023257855.1 Pseudomonadales bacterium
GAAGGGCAATAACGCCGACGGCCCGATCACGACGGATGACGGCAAGATCCTGTTCGCCAACAACGATGCCGGCAACATCATCGAGCTCGATCCCGCCTCCGGAATGGCGCGCATCGCCCATGACGACATCGACACCGGCGGCGCCGTGTCGCGCAGCAAGAACGGCAACCTCTATGCGGCCACCCGCGGCATCGGCACCGGCATCGTCCAGCTGGAGCCGGAGCGCAAGGTGCTGGCCAACGCCATCAACGGCGATCCGCTGGAATGCGCCGGCGGTGTCATGAACGACCTGACCGCGGCCGCCAACGGCGGCGTGTATTTCTCCGTGTCGGGCAGCGGCGTGTTCTATTCGGATCCACAAGGCAACGTCACCAAGTACGGCAATGTACCCGCGGCCAACGGCATCATCCTCAATGCCGATGAAACCGTGCTCTACGCCACCAACGGTGCCGAGGTCGTTGCCTTCGATGTGCAGGCAGACGGCTCACTCGCCAACCAGCGCACCTTTGGCATGCTGCAGGGCGGCACCGGCGGCGACGGCTCAGCGATCGACAACGAAGGGCGCCTGTACGTGGCCACCGGCCGGTCCGCGGACGTGTTCGCCCCGGACGGCACCTTCCTCGGTTCCATTCCGGGCCCGCGCGGTATGCACGGCGTGTTTTTCGGTGGCGAGGACAAGAAGACCCTGTACGGCATTGTCTTCTACGGCGGCTGGGGCACGCAGAGTGCGCGCAACGCCATCGTTGGCATCCCGGTGCTGACGCCGGGGTACCTGGGCCGCGCGAAGTAGGGGATCGTTGAATCCTGAAAATTTCGGAAGGCAGGTCGGATAAGGCCCGATGGGCCGCATCCGACGTTTGCTAAAACCAGACGTCCGCCTGATGCCGGATAAACAAGGAAATCCGTTTTGGACCCATCAACCGCCGTCACCACCTCCGCCGCCATCTCCCTGTCGGGTTTTGCGGTGGTCATCTTCCTGCTGTTATTCCTCATCGCGCGCTGGAAGTGGCACGTCTTTTTCGCGCTGCTGCTGCCCATCATGCTGTTCGGCATCCTGCCGGGCGTGCAGCAGAACAATTTCATCGACGCCTTTGAGTCCGGCTTTGGCAACACCCTCGGCGGCATCGGCGTGGTCATCGTGCTCGGCTCGATCATCGCCGAGGCACTGAAGCACACCGGCGCCATCCAGGTCATCACCCGCTCCATGGTGAACCTGGTGGGCAAGGCGCGCATGCCATTGGCGCTGACCCTCACCGGGTTCATCATCGGCATCGCCATCTTCTCCGACGTCGCCTTCGTGATCCTGAACCCGCTGGTGCATTCCTCGGCGCGGGCGATGGGAGTCGGCATCGCGGTGATGTCCACTGGTCTCGTCGGTGCACTGCAACTGACCCACGCCATCGTGCCGCCGACACCGGGTCCGCTGGCCGCCGCCGCCCTGGTGGGCGCCGATATCGGCAAGACCATCATCGCCGGCAGCGTTGCCTGCCTGTTCGGCTCCCTCGCCGCATGGGCCTGGGGCGTGTACTTCGCCGGGCCGCGCATCGATACCCAGGCCTCCGATGAATTCGAGGACACTGCCTTCAGCAGCGAAAACCTCAGCCACCTGCCGTCCGCCCTGAGTTCGTACATGCCCATCGTCATCCCGATTCTGCTGATCGGCATGCAGAGCATCGTCAACCTGACCATGGACGAGGGCACGCTGCTCAGAACCATCTTCGGCTACCTCGGCTGGCCGGTGGTGGCGCTCTCGATTGGCGTGTGGCTGGCCTATCGCAACATCACTTCCGCCGACCATCTGCAGAAGGCCAAGGACAAGTGGGTGGAGGACGGCCTGCGCACCTCCGCCATGATCCTGGTGGTCACCGGCCTCGGCGGCAGCCTGTCCGCCATCCTGCGCGGTACGCCGGCGGTGGACTTCATCGCCAACCTGTTCGCCGACTACGGCCTGCCCGCCATCCTGCTGCCCTTCGTACTCGGCATCATCGGCAACATGATCACCGGCTCCACCACGGTGGGCGTGATCACGGCGGCATCGTTATCCGCCCCCATGCTGGGCACCCTGGGCCTGAGCCCCGAAGCGGCCATGCTCAGCGGCGCCAGCGGCTCGGTCATCATCAAGTACGTGAACTCGTCCTACTTCTGGATATGCACCTCGCTGACAAGACTCAGCGTGGCGGATGCCGTGTTCAGTTACGGCGGCGCGACATTGGTCGGCGGCGTGGTATCGTTTGCCGTGGTATGTACCATGTGGGCGACGGGGTTGGTATGAATTTTCAAAGGGGTCATCAAAGGGGTCAGAGTAACTTGATTTATCGCGTAAAAAAGCAGCTGGAAACCTGCAGGGAATATCAAATTACTCTGACCCCTTTGATCCTGCTCGGCATACTTGCAGCGGTGCCGGCCGTCGCCCATCACTCCACGGCTGAGTACGACGACAACACCATCACCGAGGCCGAAGGCACCGTTGTCGAAGTGCTGTGGCGCAATCCGCACGTGCGCCTGACCATCAGCACGGAAAGTATCGACGGTGAAACCGAGCTGTGGGAACTAGAAGGCATGGGCGTGATGCGCCTCGACCGCGCCGGCATTCCCCGCGACCTTATCAGCGTCGGTACGCCGGTGCGTTTTGCCGGCAATACCTCGGTGCGGCGCAGCCGCCACATGTACGTGACCAACGTGCTCATGCCCGACGGTCAGGAAATCCTTCTGCGCACCACCTCGCAGCCGCGCTGGTCGCAGGAGCTGGTCAGCATACAAGGCGGTTCGGATATCGATCCCGCGCTGGCGGCCGCGGACCAGCCGGAAGGCCTCTTTCGCGTTTGGGTGCCGGCTGGCAACCAGGCGCCAGCCTGGGCCGATGATC
>JALRBG010000358.1 GCA_023257855.1 Pseudomonadales bacterium
ATGGGCCTGGCACAGATCGAGAGCACCGGACTGATCCAACTCGGCAGCCGCATCACCTATTCGCGCTTCTACAGGCTGCCGGAAAGCTACACCTACGATTACCGCGAGCTGGAAGACCGCTTCCGCGAGATGGAGCGGGAAACCTACCGCGACACCCGTCGCCTCAGCATGACCACGCACCAGGAGGAAAGCGAGGACCTGGGTGAAGTACTGGGGTACATGAACAACTACCTGGGGCTGATCGCGTTGATCGCCCTGTTCCTGGCGGGCGTCGGCGCCGCCTACCTGTTCCGCGCCTTCTTCACCTCGCGTTTCAAGGACATGGCCATCCTGATGTGCCTGGGCGGCACGCCCCGTGAAGCCTACAAGATGACGCTGGTGCAGATCGTCATCCTGGGCACCGTCAGCGCGGTGATCGCCAGCATTATCGCCTGGCTGGCACTGCCGCTGCTGCCGATCCTGTTCGAGGGTTTCCTGCCCCGCGGTTTCAGCAACGATATGCGCCTGAACTCGCTGGTGCTGGCATTGTTCATGGGTACCATCGGCAGCATCATCTGCTGCCTGCCGATCCTGTCGAAGATCTACGACCTGAACCCCATCGGCCTGTTCCACGAAAACGTACAGCCGGCCTCCAGCGCTCCACACTGGAAAAGACACGTGATGAGTTATGCCCCGATCCTTCTTACCTTCTGGGGACTGGCCATGTGGCAGGCCCAGGATGTATTTATCGGTACGCTGTTCGTTGCGGGCTTCCTCACGGCCATTTTCATTCTCGGCGCTTTTGCCTGGACCATCCTGTACCTTTGCACCCGGTTCACCCTGGGCAGGCACGTGACGCGCAAGATCGCCCTGAGGAACCTGTCACGCAACAAGCTCGGCGCCGTGTCCTGCTTCCTGGCCATCGGTCTCGGCGCCCTGCTCATCAACCTGATCCCGCAAATCCAGAAAGGCCTGCAGGGCTATATCGAGCAGCCTTCTGATTACTCCGTCCCGGATTTCTTCATGTTCGACATTCAGCCGGAACAGCTCGAGGAACTGCAGGCCGTCATCGGCGAGCGCGGCTATTCGCTGTCCTTCCTGTCGCCCATGATCCGCGCCCGCCTCGAAGCGGTGAACGGCGAGGTCATCGATGCCCCGGAAGAAACCCCGGATGAGCAGCTGATGCAGCGGCGCATGTACAACCTCACCTACCAGGATACCCTGAAGGACTCAGAAACCATCGTCGAGGGCGAGGAGTGGACCGGGCCCTGGGATTTCAATTCGCCGGAGCTGCCCGGTATTTCCCTCGAGGAGAATTTCGCCGCCCGCATGGGCCTGGAAATCGGCGACACCCTGGCCTTCGATGTGCAGAGCGTGCCGATTGAAGGACGCATCGTGAACACCCGCGAGGTCATCTGGAACTCCTTCCAGCCGAACTTCTTCGTGTCCTTCCAGCCCGGCGTGCTCGACCCGGCGCCGAAGACCTTTGTCGCCGCCATCGCCAACGTGGCCGAAGCAGACCGCATCGCCGTGCAGAACAGCATCGTCAACAACCTGCCCAACATCAGCGTCATCAACGTCCAGCAGATCGTCGCCCGCATCCTCGACATCACCGACCAGATCAGCTGGGCCATCAGCGTCATGGCGTACCTGTCGATTTTCGCCGGCCTGGTGGTGCTGTTCTCCATCGCCCGTTACGAGGTGAAGTCACGCTTCTGGGAAATCAACCTGCTGAAGATTCTTGGCGCGCAGTTCAGTGACGTCAAGCACATCGTGGAAATCGAGTTTGGCATCCTCGGGTTCTTTGCCGCCTTTGCCGGCGTGGGCCTTAGCCTGGCGATGTCTTACGCCATTTCGTATTTCATCTTCGACGGACTGTGGAGTTTTTCACCGGGCATTACCGTCTTCACCATCCTGGCCATCTGTGCCCTGAGCATCCTGACGGCGCTCATCGCCACCCTGTCGGTATTGCGACAGAAACCACTGGAGCTGCTGCGCTCAACCTGACAGCGAACGGAACGCAAGAAAAAACCCCCTGATTGATTTCGGTCACTATCCAGCGGCCAGGATTTTCCTAAA
>JALRBG010000073.1 GCA_023257855.1 Pseudomonadales bacterium
GTCCAGATCGATTTCTCCGGTACTGGATGATCCCCACTCACGCCCTGCCGGCAGCTTGAAAAAGCCGGCCTGGGTGATGTAAGGGTTGGGCAGGTCATTGACCGGCTCCATATCAGCCTGGGCAAACGCCAGGGCCGGCGCCATGCATAGTAACAGGCAGGCTGACTTGATGAATTTAAGGTTATTCATGTCACAACTCTCATTATTGGAAAAAGGCCCTCAAGCATAAACCAGCGCTCAGGCCAATTCAAACAGGCAGCAGGCTGAAATCCGGCGATGTGACAGTTTGTAAAGATTAGGTGATTCAGCCTGGCTCAAGCGGCATCCCGGCACAAAATACAGAAGACGAGCAATCCATTTCCCGGCCCGATCGTATGATTCCGGGTAAAGTAATCAACGTGTGCAGTCTATGGCAGGCTCGGATCGTGTGTAGAAAGACTCAAGTCAGACTCTTCTCGACCATTACTCTTATTCTTTCGTCTGTTTACGCCAACGCGGAAGTTTATCTTTGTGAGGACACCGCTGGAGTCAATCTGAACCAGCATGGCATTTCTACCTCAACTGAGAACAGCAATAAATTCGAGTAACAGGAGTGGTTAGCATCAATGGGGGCCTGTGCACTAGCCTGGATGCTGGCAAAGCAAAATGCGATAAAAATCAAACAGCGAAGAATCACGTAACACACTCGCAATAGTCAGTCAGGAATATGATCGATTTGGCAGAGAAGATAAGGTACCACTACTGGCTTCAGGTTGCAGCATTGTACAAAAACACCAGTATCAATCGATGAGCTTATCCGATACAGATCATCGCTAGCCCAGACAATCCGATCCTCATCGGTGGCGTCATCACTTGAACGGCCACTCCTATTATCGTACTTTACGGAGGTATCACACACCCCGAGCAGCTTCTTCCAACTACACCCCGAGAATTCAACATGACACACCGCGTCCAATGGATTTTCGTCTTGATGGCTTTCTTCCTGGTTTCCTGTTCTCCTACCTCGGATAGCGAAAACGTGGTTGAAACCGGCGATACGGTAACCGCCGAAGACTACCAACGCGCAGAGCAGTTTCTCTCAGCCCATACCGCTGATCTGGTATACGATTCCATTCTTGCGCAGTACTGGCAGGAAGATGACCGGCTGGTTTATCAGAAAAGAACATCACAGGGGCTGGATTACGTGCTGGCTGATCTGCTGACACAAACCAAGTCACCGCTGTTTGATCTGGAGAGACTGACTGACGTATTGAGCGAACAGCTTGATGAAGAACTGGACGCCGCTGATCTGAACGTTAGCCGGATTGAAATTGAGAGCGCTACACAGCAAGTTACCTTTGCCTTTAAAGGCTCATCGTATCGCCTGGATCTGGATAACTACAGCCTGGCAGAAATTGACGAATCAGACTTCGATGAGTTTTTATCACCTGATGGTAGCAAGGCGGCATATATCAATGATCACAATCTCTGGGTCAGAAATACTGATAGCGGCGAACGTACTCAGCTTACTTTCGACGGTATCGAAGATTACGGTTATGCCACTAACAACGCCGGCTGGACCGCTTATAAGAAGTACAAAAGGTCTCTCTGAACTAGGGCAATGTCCAGATGAGTGGTCGTTAGGCCATGGTGATTCATTAATGATCGTCCATTTGGGCGGAAAACCCGGGTAATCCTCTGCTTGTCAGCCCCGATGCATTGAAAACAGGCACTCATGCCGGCACCAGGCCGAGTGGCTGCCGGCCGCCCTCCCTGGCAGACTGTAAATTCTCCTTCTTTCTACTTGTGTGAGTCAGGCGTCGTCGAGCAGGTTGCTCTGCGGCGGTGCCCGTTCAGGCGGGAGCTGTGCCTGAGAATCGGCGGATTCCCTCTTTCTCAAATGTGCCAGTATCTGCCGGATCACCGCCGGGTCTTCGATGCAGGCGACAATCCTTACCGGCCCCTGACACTTCTCGCAGGTTTCGATGTCGATCTGGAAGACCCGTTTCAGGCGCTGGGCCCAGGCCATGGCGGCGTGGCGTTCGGCAGGCGTGCTGTCATCCGGGTGGAGTCGGTCCCTGTTCTTGTTGCTTCCCCTGCCCCGCCCCGATGGCGTGATGGCGGCACGGTGTCTGCTGTTGGGAGCGAACACCCCATGAAATCTCGTCAGGTTGACCCGGGGCTTCGGCACAAGGGCGGCCAGTCGTGCAACAAAGTCCAACGGTTCGAAGATCACGTGGGTGGTACCGTTTCTGAACGGCGTCTTCAGCTCGTAGCGTACCTTGCCGGTAGGGGTGAGTGACAGGCGCTTCTCCGCGATCGCCGGGCGGGCGATGTAGCGGCACAGCCGTTCCAGCTTGTCACGCTGATCGGCCCGGGCGGCCACCCCGGCGTGCAGGTTGAAGCCGTTGAGTTTGGCGACCCGGGCGTGGTCGGGCGGCTCTTCCGGCTTTGGGGGAATGGTCTGCAGGCAGAACACCTGGCGGCCCTTCTGCGGGCCCACTGCTATTCGGTAGGTGACCGAGTGGCTGTGGAGGTCCTGGAGCGGGTCTTCCTCCAGGCCATCCAGGGTCAGGTAGCCGTTCTCCGCATCCCGCTCCAGGATCCCCCGCCGTTCCAGGAAGCGGGCCACCCGCCGGCTGATGGCATGGAGCAGGTCGTGGAGCTGCTCGACGGTCGGGGGTGACGTGCGACGGAAGCCGTAGTGGCCGGCATCGTCCTGTACATACACCCCGTCCAGAAACAGCATGTGGAAGTGAATGTTCAGGTTCAGGGCCGAGCCGAAACGCTGGAACAAAAAACCCGGCCGCAGTATGCAGCCGGGTTCCTTATGCGCTCTAGGCCAGGATGAAATAGACTTATTTCACCGCTCGTACGTAACGCTTGATACCACCAACAGGTCCAACTTCAGCACCGAAAATGTTGCCATGTTTATCGGCAACTACCCCTTCGGCGGTACAAGTGCCACGGCAGTCTGGTTGTGGATCCGGAATGAGGAATTCCACTTCGCCCGTAACCGCACTACCAACCCGGATACCGCGAGTCCAGTCACCGTGAGCCGGATTGGCCGAGCCAGACTCGGAGTCGGCTGCATACAGCACATCGTGCTCATCGATGAAGATGCCGCTGTTGCGGCTGAACTGATACCACACGTCGATCAGATTGCCGTCCTGGTCGAAAATCTGGACACGGTTGTTGCCGCGGTCAGCGACGAACAGGCGGCCCTGGGTATCCATGGCCAGTGCGTGTGGCTGACGGAAGTTACCCGGCTCTTCACCCCATGTGCCCCATTTTTTGATCAGGTTGCCGTGAGCGTCGTACTTGTAAATGGCGTTTGGTGAGCCTTCGGCGCTGGAGTGACCCTCACCGATGAAAACTGAACCGTCAGATGCAACCAGCACGTCGTTAGGCGTGTAGCAGCACTCGCCGTTGCTACCGCCGCCCTTCACGCCGATGGACATCAAGTGAACTCCGGTCGGGCTGAATTTGTGAACCTGATGGCCGTAAGCCTCACCCGAGTAACCTTGCATCTGATCGGTACCTCGAGCATCAGCAATCCAGACGTTACCCCAGGGATCGATTTCGATACCGTGCGGCCAGGTGATGTAACCGGCACCAAAACTGCGAACCAGGTTACCGTCCTTGTCGAACAGCATGACGGGATTTACATCAGGATTCTGAATACAGGCATTGACATTGCCACCACAACGCTCGGCTACCGTATCTACATAAAACATCGGTGAGTAGTTTTTCACCGGGGAGCTTAAACCATAGGCATCACCGACAATGAGTCGCATCAGCACGCCCTTTTCGATTTTCTCAGGCAGCTGCTGTTTTTTGATATGCTCA
>JALRBG010000075.1 GCA_023257855.1 Pseudomonadales bacterium
TTGCCGGCAGGACTGCCGCATCCATTTATGGCCTCATGATTCTGGACGAGAACATCGAGGACATACACGATAACACCACGCGTTTTGCCGTGATCAGCAAAACGACCAAAAGCCCACCCACTGGCAAGGACAAAACCTCGCTAATCATTTCCACACGCAATGAGCCAGGTGCGCTTTTCGATGCCCTGGAGCCTTTCAAGAACCATGCAGTGAACCTGATAAAGCTGGAATCCCGTCCATCGCGCAAGGAAGCCTGGTCGTATTCATTCTTTGTGGACATCGATGGCCACAGTGACGACGACAATATCCGGGATGCGCTGGCGGAAGTATCGCGTCATACACTTGAGTGTCGTGTACTCGGCTCTTATCCGGCGGCAGCAAGCGAGTAGGCTGTGAGCGGGGCGCTGCTGGACAAGAAGATCGTCATCATCGGACTGGGCCTGATCGGTGGTTCCGTGGCCCGTGGGCTTGCCGGCAAATGTCGCGAGATAGTCGCTGTTGGCCGCCAGGAAGCCATGCTCCGCCAGGCGCTGGATGACGGCAGCATTACGTCCTGGACCACCGATATCGCTGCAGCCTGCAAAAATGCCGACCTGATTCTGGTCGCCGTGCCCAGCCTTACCGTTGAAAAAACCCTGGTTGCCATCGGTCATACCGACGCTGTCATCACCGATGCCGCCAGCGTGAAAGGGGAGATCTTGCGAGCTGCCGAACGCGTGTATGGGCAGGTCCCGCCGAATTTTGTTCCGGGGCACCCGATAGCGGGATCCGAACACAGCGGGTACACGGCTTCGACACCCCGCCTGTTCAATGGCAAGAAAGTCATCCTGACCCCGTTGGCCGACAGTGACGCATCGGCTGTGGCACTGGTAACAGCGCTCTGGGAAAGCCTCGGCGCCGAGGTGCTGACCATGAGTGTCGAGCATCACGATGCCGTGCTCGCCGCGACCAGCCACTTACCACACTTGCTGGCCTTCGCCCTGGTGGATACGCTGTCGCAACAGGGAGAGAGCGAGGAAATATTCCGCTATGCGGCAGGCGGCTTCCGGGACTTCACCCGAATCGCCTCCAGCGACCCCCAGATGTGGCATGACGTGTTCATGACCAACGGCGATGCCACGGTCACGGTGCTGGATGAATATATCAAGGACCTGCACCGGCTCCGGAAAGCCATCCAGGCGCGTGATTCCGAAGAACTCATGAGCACATTCAGGCGGGCCAAGAAATCTCGGGACAAATTCCTGGAAATGCTTTCAGGCGACACGGATCCCGCGTAACGGACACTCAATTACACATTCAAAATATCAGCATTATCTATGTCAGATCTGGTTTTCACGGTACAACCCGGCGGCCGCTTAAGCGGTGATTTCCGCGTGCCGGGAGATAAGTCCATCTCCCATCGATCCATCATCCTCGGCTCCATCGCCGAAGGAGACACCACTGTCGAAGGGTTCCTCGAAGGTGAGGACAGCCTAGCCACGCTAAAAGCCTTCCGCGCCATGGGAGTCGAAATCGACGATGTCGTCGGGGGCAGGACCCATATCCGTGGTGTCGGCCTGCACGGTCTGAGGGAGGCGGGCAGTCCCCTGGACCTGGGTAATTCCGGGACGGCGATGCGGTTGATGTGCGGTCTACTGGCTGGCCAGGCTTTTCCAAGCACCCTAATTGGCGACAAGTCGCTGTCGAGCCGGCCCATGGGACGGGTGGCGAATCCCCTCAGGGACATGGGGGCACAAATCAGCTTGCGCGAGGGCGGCCTGGCCCCGATCAACATTCAGCCGGGCAAATTGCACCCCATCATTTACGACATGCCGGTGGCGAGCGCGCAGATCAAGTCATGCCTGCTGCTGGCAGCGCTTTACACGGACCCGGCAGACGGGAATACCGTGATCTCGGAACCTGCTCCTTGCCGCGATCACACCGAGCGCATGCTGCGCGGTTTCGGTTATGACGTCGCGACAGAGGGCGCCAGAATCAGCATTACGGGTGGCGGCACACTTCGGGGCTGCCATATCGACGTACCTGCCGACATCAGTTCCGCGGCATTCTTTCTTGTTGGTGCGTCCATCGCGGAAGGCTCCGATGTTCTGCTGCGTCATGTCGGTATTAACCCGACAAGGATCGGGGTAATCAATATCCTCCGCCAGATGGGGGCAGACCTTACACTGGAAAATCACCATGAAGTGGGCGGTGAGCCCGTTGCCGATATTCGGGTCCGCCATGCCCGCCTGAAAGGCATCGACATTCCTGTCGACCAGGTGCCGCTGGCTATCGATGAGTTCCCGGCCCTGTTCATTGCTGCAGCCTGTGCCGAGGGCACCACGGTTCTGAGCGGGGCAGAGGAGTTGCGCGTGAAGGAAAGCGACCGCATCCAGGTCATGGCCGATGGCCTGGCCGTCCTGGGTGTCCAGCATGAAGTGCGGGCCGATGGCATCGTCATCGAGGGCGGAAGCGGATTTGGCGGGGGTGAAATCAACAGCCACGGCGATCACCGTATCGCCATGGCGTTCACCATGGCCGCCCTGAGAGCCGAAAAACCCATCGTCATCCATGACTGCCACAACGTGGCAACATCCTTTCCGGGCTTCAGTGCACTGGCCGGCAGCGTCGGTGTCAGCCTCCAGGTAGCGGAAAACTGAGGCTTCTTGATGAGCGGCGCGATACCCGTAATCACCATTGACGGTCCCAGCGGGACCGGTAAGGGCACCATCAGCCAGAAACTGGCGGACGTGTTGAGCTGGCATCTGCTGGACAGCGGTGCACTGTATCGTATCGTGGCGGTCGGCGTCGAAAAGAAAAAAATTAAATCCATAAATATCAAAGAGTTATGCGAATTTGCCACCTCCATGGATGTGAGCTTTTCCGGCGAGTTCGATGGCTCCATCACCCTCGACGGTGTAGAAATTTCCGGCCAGGTGCGTCTCGAGGAGACCGCTGATGCCGCCTCCAAAGTGGCGGCCATACCTGAGTTGAGACAGGTGCTGTTACAGCGCCAGCGGGATTTCCGCCGGGCTCCCGGCCTCATTGCAGACGGTCGCGATATGGGGACCGTGGTTTTTCCCGACGCCGGCCTCAAAATCTTCCTCACAGCGAGTCCTGAAGAGCGGGCGCAAAGGCGGTATAAGCAGTTGATAAATAAGGGGGTTAGTGTTAATCTGCGCGCCCTTTTGCAGGATATCGCAAGCCGGGATGAGCGGGATGCAAACCGAACGGTTTCACCTCTCAGGCCGGCCCAGGATGCCGTCGTTATCGACACCACGACGCTGACTATCGAGCAGGTGCTGGACACCGTGCTGGAAAAAGTCAGGGAACGGTTCCCCGAAACGAAGGCCTGAGTCTTCATTCACTATTAGATAGAAGGCAACAAAAGAATCCCGCCCGCTCTGGTGCCAGTCAAACCAGCGCAGGCGGTAATATTCACTTGACCCGTATGGACTGGTATACGGAAGAGCAGAAGCGGCACCTGATTTTCAGGAAATCCAAACCGCTATCTGTTTGATCAGGAAAACATTTATGAGCGAAAGTTTCGCAGAACTCTTTGAACAGAGTTTAAACGATATCGATATGAAACCCGGTTCAATCATTACCGGGACCATTGTAGACGTGGATTCAGACTGGGTAACCGTAAATGCAGGTCTCAAGTCAGAGGGAGTCATCTCCCGCCAGGAATTCCTGAATGAAAATGGTGAATTCAAGCTGCAGGTTGGCGACGAGGTCAAGGTAGCCCTTGACGCCGTTGAGGACGGTTTCGGTGAAACCCGCCTGTCCCGCGAAAAAGCCAAACGTGCAGAAACCTGGATGGTGCTCGAGCAGGCCTTTGAAAAAGATCAGCCTGTCATGGGTGTCATCAATGGCAAGGTCAAGGGCGGTTTCACGGTTGACGTGAACACCATACGCGCCTTCCTGCCCGGTTCGCTGGTCGACGTACGCCCCGTGCGTGAAGTGGACCACCTGATGTACAAGGAACTGGAATTCAAGCTGATCAAGCTGGACCAGAAGCGCAACAACGTCGTGGTCAGCCGCCGCGCCGTTCTGGAATCGGTCAATACTGCAGAGCGCGACGAACTTCTCGCCAACCTGCAGGAAGGCCAGAACGTCAAGGGTGTGGTGAAGAACCTCACCGATTACGGCGCATTCGTGGACCTGGGTGGCGTGGACGGTCTGCTCCACATTACTGACATGTCCTGGAAGCGCATCAAGCACCCGAGCGAAATCGTGAATGTTGGTGATGAAATCGACGTCAAGGTGCTGAAATTCGACCGCGAGCGCAATCGTGTATCCCTCGGTTTGAAGCAGCTGGGCGAAGATCCGTGGATCGAAATCAAGAATCGTTACCCGGAAAACACCAGGGTCAAGGCTGTGGTCACAAACCTGACCGATTATGGCTGTTTTGCCGAGTTGGAAGAAGGTGTGGAAGGTCTGGTACACGTGTCCGAAATGGACTGGACCAACAAGAACATCCATCCGTCCAAGCTCGTACAGCTGGGTGACGAAGTGGAAGTGATGATCCTGGATATCGACCAGGAACGCCGCCGTATTTCTCTTGGCCTGAAACAGTGCCAGCAGAATCCCTGGGATACCTTCGCCGAGAAATTCAAGAAAGGTGATCGCATCTCCGGCAATATCAAGTCCATTACCGATTTCGGTATCTTCATCGGGCTTGAAGGTGAGATCGACGGCCTGGTGCACCTGTCAGATATCAGCTGGGACGAACCCGGTGAACAGGCAGTGCGCCAGTACACCAAGGGCGACAAGCTGGATACTGTCATCCTGTCCATCGACCCTGAGCGTGAACGTATCTCACTGGGTATCAAGCAGCTTTCCGATGACCCGTTTGCCAATTTTGCCGGCCAGAACGAGAAAGGCAGCATCGTAAAAGGTACGGTCAAGGAAGTGGATGCCAAGGAAGCGATTGTCACCCTGTCCGATGGTGTGGAAGGTGTGCTGAAAGCGTCTGAAATCAGCCGCGATCGCGTCGAGGATGCCCGCAATGCGATTAATGTCGGTGAGGAAGTGGAACTGCTGGTAATCGGTGTTGACCGCAAGAACAGGGTCATCAGCCTGTCCATCAAGGCGCGCGAAATTGCCGAGGAAAAGGATTCCATTGCAGAGCACAAGAAACAGAGTGCTACATCGGCCGCACCGACTACTGTCGGGGACCTTCTCAAGTCCCAGCTCGACAAGGAATAGTCGCGCATCGCTGATGCGAATACCGTCTGTAAATTTTTGTGAAGGATGAGTCATGACTAAATCAGAACTGATAGACCAGATAGTCTCCAAGCAAACCCAGTTATCGGCGAAAGATATCGAGCTGGCTGTAAAGGCGATCATTTCCTACATGTCTGAAGTCTTGGCTGATGGCGGCCGGATCGAGATTCGTGGATTCGGCAGTTTTTCCCTGCACTATCGTGCACCCCGCGTGGGCAGGAATCCGAAAACCGGCGAACCTGTTGAGCTGAGCGGCAAATACGTCCCTCACTTCAAGCCGGGCAAGGAGTTACGGGACAGGGTTAACAGCAGCATGCAAGAGCAAACCCAGTTCCCCGAGTAGGATGGGAACGTAGTAATTGAAAACGGCAGCCCATAAGCTGCCGTTTTTTTTCCACAGGGCCATTTACCGTGAAAGGGTTAGTCCGCTTCATTACATTCCTGGTTTTTGTCGGCATCATCCTGCTGGCATTCCTGTTTGCCGTGAACAACACAACCGAGGTAAGTCTGTGGCTGGGAATGCAAATGCCACCGCTCAGTGTCGGCGTGCTTGTGATCTGCGCTTTCATCCTGGGTGGCGTCCTTGGTCTTGTGCTTGGTCTGCGGATTTTCCAGCAGTTAAAATACATATTGCAGATCCGTCATCTCAGGTCGCAACTCGGCAAGACCGGAAAATCCGGTGACGGGCGGCCACACTCCGGTCTATAGGCTGAAAATCATCACGCATGGAAGGATTCAATTTCACTGACATATTGCTCTACCTGCTCCTGCTGGCAGCCCTAGCAACAGGCTGGTGGCTGGGAAGGCGCAGCATGGCAGCAGGCACAGGTGGCCGCAGGAGCGGGCAGCCACCGTCAAAGGATTACTTCATCGGCCTCAACTATCTGCTCAATGACGAGCCCGATGATGCCATCGACATCTTCATTGATTCACTCGAGATCAATTCATCCACACTTGAAACCCATATGGCCCTCGGGACACTCCTGCGCCGCCGGGGCAAGGTGGATCGTTCCATCGCTGTCTACCAGGACCTGCTGGGTCGCAGCGGTTTTTCCACAAGCGAACTGCAGGAAATCAAGATAAACCTTGTACAGAGCTACATTTCTGCCGGGTTGCTGGATCGTGCCGAACATCTTCTAGGTGAACTACGCAGGGAAAAAGGCGGTATCAAAATCAAGGCCCTGGTCCAGTCGGCCCATGTCTACCAGCTCGAAAAAGACTGGGAAAATGGCATCCACGCGCTTATTGAACTGCTGAAGGTATGTCCGCCGGCAAGAAGACAGGAATACCAGCACCTGGCCTCACATTTCTATTGCGAGCTGGCGGAACAGGAAATGGATAACGAGCACATGAGTCGTGCCAGGGATTTTTTGCAGGAAGCAGTCGCAATGGACAAGGGCAATGTGCGAGTAAGCATGTTGCGCGGCAAGCTGGAAACCTTGTGCGGCAACCATGGCGAGGCCATAAAGTCCTATCTCCAGGTCAGGAAACAGGATCCGGCGTTCATGGCGGATGTGTTTTTACCGCTCGTGGCGTGTTATCGCAATGCCGGCAAGCAAAAAGGGCTAAACAAGTTCATTCAAAGCTGCCGTGAAGAGGACAGCAATGCCACTGTACTGCTGGGGCTTGCCGACTTTCTGGAAAAAGAAGAAGGTGCAGCGGCGGCTAACGCGTTTCTGATGGAGAAACTGGAAGCGAAATCCTCACTGCGCCTGCTGCTGCGGGCCTTGTCCTTGCAGGTACAGCAAGGATCCGCAGCGGGTAATGAAAACGCCCTGTATCGCAGGGTTCTCAATGACTATATCGAAAGCAAGGCCCAGTACCGCTGCCAGAACTGCGGCTTTGAACTGAAAACCCTGCACTGGCATTGCCCCAGTTGCTCAGGCTGGGGCAGCGTGAAGCATGTCATGGGTATATTGGGCGAATAACGGAGACAACAGTACTATGACGACAGATAAACCCGTAATCGTTGCCCTGGATTTTCCCGATGCAGGTGCTGCCATGCGACTTGCGGAAAAACTGGATCCGGCCTTGTGCCGGGTGAAGGTTGGCAAGGAACTCTTTACGCGTGCCGGGCCGGACCTTGTCAGGCAATTGGACAGCCAGGGCTTCGATGTATTCCTGGACCTGAAATACCACGATATTCCCAACACGGTGGCCGGCGCCGTATCCGCTGCGGCAGATCTAGGCGTCTGGATGGTGAACGTCCACGCCAGCGGCGGCAGGGCAATGATGGAAGCCGCGCGCAAGGCGCTGCCGGCAAGCGGCAAGACCCTGCTGATCGCAGTGACCGTACTGACCAGCATGGGCCAGGAAGACCTGGCAGAGATTAACATCGGTGCGACACCCGATGAGCAGGTGATGACACTGGCCAGCCTGACAAAGGATTGCGGTCTTGACGGTGTCGTGTGTTCAGCCCGGGAAACACCGGAACTGCGTAAAGCCCTGGGCAGTAACTTCATCCTGGTTACGCCTGGGATTCGGCCGGCCGGTGACAGTGCCGACGACCAGAAGCGCATCATGACGCCGGCCATGGCCATGGCCAGCGGCAGCAGCTACCTGGTGATTGGCCGCCCGGTTACGCAGGCCGCGGATCCTACAGCGAAACTGCGCGCCATCATGGATGAAATAACCGCTGCCTGAGTAAATTTATAATTCTCTGCTACAGTGATTCCGGCAGCCTGTTGGCTGCCGACCCATACAGCAATCTCTTGCAAGGAGGCAGAGACATGAAAACTTCAGGTACAGACAACCCATTTTTCCAGGTTAAATTATTGGCCTTTCTCGGCTTGCTGGCCCTGGCACCGCTCGGGCTGGCCCAGAATGACGGTGCAACGGCCATCAATCCGGTGGCCATTGAAGCCGAGCAAGTCGACATCAACCACGCGGATGCGGCGACCATTGCCAGGGTCCTGGTTGGTATTGGCAAGAGCAGGGCGGAAGCGATCGTTGCCTACCGGGAAGAATTCGGCAATTTTGCCAGTCTGGAGGAATTGATGATGGTCTGGGGCGTCGGCGAAGCAACCCTGAAAAATAACGAAACCCGGATCCGTTTCGACTAGTCCGGAAACAGCCGGCACCAGGCGCCTTCGGGCGCCTTTTTGACTGCATCGGTTTTGTGTCGTCAGCGGATTTTTGTCAGAATGCACCGATTCCTGACTACCATCACCCTGGCCGTCGACGATGACCGAGTACTTGCTGCTTCCCCTGACATTCCTGTGCACTTTCCTGGGTTGCCTGCTGGTTGTCATTAAGGCCAACAAGCACCAGTGGCTGGATCGACCCAACAACCGCAGCTCCCATGCAACGCCGACACCCACCAGCGGCGGTCTCGTCCTGGTCATCGTTTTCAGCATTGCCGTGTTGGTGGCCTTTTCCGGGGAACCGCCCGGCTTCAATCACCATGTCGTGCTTGTTGCGGGGGCGTTCGTTGCGTTACTGGGATTGGCAGATGACATCCTCAGCCTCGGCATCTGGTCGCGTATTGGTGTGCAACTGCTGGTAGTAATCACCGCGCTCGCGTTGTTTGGCATCCCGCCGCTGCCGGTGTACACCCTAAACCTGCAGCCATCCCCGGCCGGCTATCTTTTCGCGGTGCTATTGTTTGTGTGGTTCATTAATCTCTTCAACTTCATGGACGGGATTGACGGTATCGCGGGCATGGAGACACTGTTTATCTGCGCGGCGGTATTCGTATTGACCATGGGCAGCGGCCATGCCGGATTTGATCAGTTCAACCTGCTGCTGATGGCGGCAACCTGTGGATTCCTGGTGCTGAACCTGGCGCCTGCCAGGCTGTTCATGGGGGATGTTGGGAGCAATTACCTTGGCTTCCTGCTCGGCGTGCTTGCCCTGGCCAGTACTACCATGGGCGACACCACCCTATGGACATGGCTGATCCTTGCCGGGGTTTTCCTGGTCGATGCCACGCTGACACTGCTTACGCGGGCCCTGAACGGCGAAACCTGGTATCACGCCCATCGCAGCCATGCCTACCAGCGGGCAGCCATGCAGCTCGGCAGCCATGGCAAGACAGTAACAGGTGTTTGCCTGATCAACTGCGGCTGGCTGTTCCCGCTGGCCTGGCTGAGCCAACGGTTTCCCCAGCATGGTGCTATACTGACCCTCATTGCCTGGCTGCCCCTCGTTTTCCTTGTACGATTCCTGGGCAAGCGCTCCGTCACAGTGCAACCGGCCTGAAATTTCTGCGCTCCTGCCTGGCAGGAAACCCGTATATACGGGTTCCTCCATCCATGGGCTTTTCCTGCCCGCTCTTTATCGGGAATTAATACCTCGCGCGTATCATGGCTGTCTGCGGGCATAGCAATTGCATGCCAGAAGTGCCGTTCATGTCCCAGAAACCGGCAAGAAGCGGGGATTACAATACGGATAGGACGGCACGCAGAATCTCGCCGACAGCGCATATTCTGCCTGTGGGGACGGATACCGCGACATACAAGGAACAGGCGCCATGATCGATAACCAACACCTCTTCAAGTCCTTGCTGGACCGCGATGTCGTTCCACCCGATGAAAACCTCATGCGCACTGCCATTCGCGGCAAGGCCATCATGGTGAGCGGGGCCGGTGGCTCCGTTGGCATGGAATTGTGCCGCCAGCTGCAGTCCTGGAAACCGGCAACGCTGATCCTGTTTGAAAATTCCGAATACGCCCTCCATACCATTGAAAATATCCTGCTTGCCCGGAATGGTGCAGCAGCCGGGAATTCCTGCACCACTATTGTGCCGGTACTGGGTTCGATCCAGGACGCAGACCTGGTGAACAGGGTTCTCGCTATACACCATGTGGATACTATCTACCATGCCGCTGCCTACAAGCATGTGCCCATGCTGGAGGAAAACGTGATAACAGGGGTGCGCAACAACGTGTTCGGAACCCTGACCCTGGCTCTTGCAGCCGAAGAACATGGAGTAGGGCAATTCATCCTGATTTCTACCGACAAGGCGGTGCGCCCGGCCAGTGTGATGGGCGCCACGAAGCGTGTGGCAGAACAGGTGCTTCAGGCCCTTCATCACCAAGGTGCCAGGACCTGTTTTTCGATGGTGAGGTTCGGCAATGTACTGGGATCCTCAGGATCGGTACTGCCCCTGTTCCACGCACAGATTCTCCAGGGCGGCCCCGTCACGGTGACCCATCCCGATGCGAGCCGC
Source organism: Pseudomonadales bacterium (assembly GCA_023257855.1). Taxonomy (GTDB): domain Bacteria; phylum Pseudomonadota; class Gammaproteobacteria; order Pseudomonadales; family Pseudohongiellaceae; genus Eutrophocola. The sequence goes on from JALRBG010000075.1 coordinate 10,379, forward strand.
TTTTTCATGACCGCTTGCGAGGCGGCACAGCTGGTCATCCAGTCTGGTGCCCTGGCCAGTGGGGGAGAGGTACATGTGCTGGACATGCACCGACCCCTGCGGATTGCAGATATGGCCAGGAAGCTGATTGCACTGATGGGGTTCGAGGTCTGCAACACCAGCGCGGCAGGTGCGTGCGATTGTGAACGCGGCATTCATATTGAATACACCGGCCTGCGCCCGGGCGAAAAACTGTCCGAAGAACTGGCGACGGAGCTGGTCATCAAGGTCACGGATCATCCTGGAATTCTCTGTGCCGATGAGTCATTCCATACCTGGCCCGTGCTGTCAGTCCTGCTCAAGCACCTGAAAGAAGCATGCAACCGGATGGATAAACGCCGTGTCCGGCAGACCCTGATTGAAGCAGCATCGGTCAATCCCGCCGGCACCAGGCCAAAACCCGTCAAACCGGTTCTTGTGGAAAGCCGCCAGGGAGCAGCCAGGCAGGAGAAGTCCCCGGCTGAGGACCTGATGACAGCCGCCAACCGGTAATACGGTCATGGCAAATGCGCGGGATTCCTGGCAGTTTTATCAGGAAAATCAGTGCAATCAGGGAAAAGGGGG
>JALRBG010000309.1 GCA_023257855.1 Pseudomonadales bacterium
GCCAAGGCAAGGCCGATCGCCCTCATGGCTTCAAGAACTAACACCATGCTTTCGATTCCAATGCTCATGTGCATGGTCGGGCAGGGCCACGGGTTACCCTTTTAAAACTTTTCTTTTCTTTAAAAAAAGCCCGGCAATGCCGGGCTATTTCATTTTGAGAGTCTTTGAGCATTGCTCATAGATATGTATTGGAATTTGGTCGGAGTGATAGGATTTGAACCTACGACCCCTACGTCCCGAACGTAGTGCTCTACCAGGCTGAGCTACACTCCGATATTCTTTGGTGCTGGTTCGGGGGCGCCCCCCGAAGGGGCGCTATTCTACAGTGTTTGAGAGGGTAATTACCATGCCTGTGAGGCTTTCGGTGGGCCGGGTCATGACCCTGAAATCCGGCGTGTCAGTAGGTCGGTGCTTTTAGACACTTGCTGGCAGGGGATGCCCGGGGCAGGTTTTCTTGGGCACTTCTTTTTGAAAAGAAGTGCCATCCTTCCGGAAGGAATTTCCAAATAAAAGAACCGCGTAAGCGAATCGCCAACGCCGATTCTGTGTTTCGAGAGAGACAAGCTATTTCTTGCTTTGCTCTTTATCCCAATCAGTATCGGTGTCACCCGCTACGGAGTACAACACTTGAGCGTTTCGGGTCTTCTGGAAATCTTCCAGGCTTTCTCCCCGCATGGCGGCATAAATATGCAGGTTAGTGGTGCCTACCACCGCGCCGAGTTTTTCCAGCATGAAGAAGATGACCCCGTAGTGGATCATGTTGCGCCATTCCAGGTTGCGCAGCATAGTCTTTTCCTCTTCGGTGAGCCCGGCCTCCGCAAATGCCGTTTCCGGGTCATTGAGGAACAGTTCGCGCTTGGCCGGAATGATCAAATCATGCAGGAAATTGTTGAGGCGATAGGCCTTCACGCCACGCTGAATGGTGAACGGGTAGGTGCCTTCCAGTTTCTCGATGCCGGCAAGCTGGTGGTTGATGCGTTTCAGGTAGTCTTCCTGGCTTTCCTCGGGTTTCTCGTCGGAACGTTCTTCCAGGATCATGCTGGCGATCGGTGTCATGGACGGCAGGTAGTAGGTCTGGTGGGTGGTTTCGACTTTTTCCGACAGCGCGCCGCGCATCATCAGCCACATCACGACCTCGGCACCTTCGGCACCGCCGAGTTCGGCGTATTCGGCGATGGTCAGCTTGGTCAGGCCTTCCGGATCCTTTTCCAGGCGCTCCATGAATTCCATGTCCCAGGGGGTGTTATTGAACCCGCAGCGTTCACCGTGCACCTGGTGAGACAGGCCGCCGGTGCCGGCGATGGCCACCTTGATGTCCTTCGGGTAACTCAGGATCGCCTTGCGCAGGGCCTTGCCCAGCTTGTAGCAGCGGGCGGCACTGGGTGAGGGCGCCAGCAGTACGCCGACCTGGAACGGGATGATCTTGCAGGGCCAGTCGGGCTCATGCGGCATCAGCAGCGACATGGGCGAAAAGAAGCCGTGGTCGAGACCCTTGTCCTGGAAAAAGGACAAGTCGAATTCATCGGCTACCAGGCCCCGGGCGATATGCTCGGCCAGTTCGGGATCGCCCTTCAGCGGGGGCAGCTTGCGCGCGCCGCCGCCTTCGTCAGCCACCGGGTACTCTTCACCGATGCCCAGCGTGAAGTGGGAATAGTGGTTGATGAAGAACGAGGTCATGTGGTCGTTGAAGATATACAGGATGACATCGGGGGCCTGCTCCTTGAGCCACTTCTGGACCGGTTCATAGCCCTTGAAGATGGGCGCCCAGACCGGATCGTTTTCCTTGTGGGAATCCACGGCGAAGCCGATGGTGGGAGTGTGTGAAGTGGCGATGCCGCCGACTATCTTGGCCATATAAAGACTCCTGAAATACCTGTATTTATTCAGTTTTTGTTTTGATGAGGGCGGCCATTATAGCGAAACCCGGCGGCGAAGGAGGCATTAATTGGGGAACTTCAGTCAGGCTTGATCCGCATCAAGGTTCACTAGCGGATGTAAAAGGCTAATTAATTGATTATTAAAGGGAATTAGGGCAGGAAATCGAACCGGAAGGCGTCCCCACGGGGCGTTACGCGACCCGCGGATGGGGAGGGAAAATGGGCGGTCAGGACCAGGTACTGATCCATGCTGCGGTCCTCGAGAAAAGACCGGCGGGTCGCCACTGCCTGGTCATGGTCGAAGTCGATCCAGTATTTCCAGTGCGGGTAGAGACATTGCAGCGGAGAATGGATCAGGTCCCCGCACAGGACCGCGCGTTGACCGACTGAGGCGAGATGCACGGCAACGTGCCCGGGTGTATGTCCCGGAGCCGGTTCCAGCCAGACATTGTCATCGAGCCGGTAGTCGGTTTCCACGGCAGCCACCTGCCCGGTCTCGATCACGGGCAGGACGCTTTCCTGGTAGGCCGGTGCATTGTCACCCGCCGCCTTGTCGATTTCGGTCCGGGCAATGATGTATTTGGCATTGGGGAAGGTTGGCACCCAGCGGCCGTCCATGAGTCGCGTGTTCCAGCCGCAATGGTCGCCGTGCAGGTGCGTGCAGAACACGTAATCGACCCTGGCGGGGTCGATGCCCTTGTCCAGCAGGCGTTTGTACCAGGTGTCGTCGGTGCGCTGGTGCCAGTCGTTGAAATAGTGGTTGGTCTTGTTGCAGCCGATGCAGGTGTCCACCAGGATCAGGTGATGCGACGTCCGGATCACCCAGGTCTGGATGGCGATGATCAGTTTGCCGGTGTGTGGACAAAGGGCGGCAGGCTCCAGCCAGCGCCGGTGCTCGTCGATGCTGCCGGCCGGCATGTCCGGCCAGGCATCCGCGGGTGCCATGAACGGCACTTCCATTTCGAGGATGCGGTCTACACGGATATCGCCAATTTGCAGTGGAAAACGGCAAAGGGTTATTTACCGATGGTGCGTTCCAGAAACGCCAGGGCATTGGCCAGGTGTTCCTCGTTGAAGAAGCCAGGCCCGCCATGCACGGCGCCGTGGACCGGATCGAAGGTGACGTCCAGGCCTTTCGCCTTGTAGGCGCCCAGCATGTTCAGACTCTGGTTGATGGGCATCTGCGGATCCATATCGCCATGCAAGAGCATCAGGGGCGGGTCGTTGGCGTCGACCAGGTATACCGGGCTGGCCAGTTGCGCCAGTTCCGGAGCGTCATCGGGCAATGCGCCCAGCAGAAGCTCCAGGGCCGGCTCGCGCACACTGAGGCCAAATGGCGTGGACTGGGACAGAATGACAGTCAGGTCGCTGGCGCCGAAATAACTCAGGATGGCCTGCACATCGGAAGAGGTGTCCAGGTAGTCTCCCAGCTCACCTTCCAGCTCAGGATGTCCATTACTGGTACCGACAACCTGCGCCAGGTGGGCGCCGGAAGATGCACCGGTAATGGCAATGCGGCTGGCATCAAAACCATAAGATCCGGCGTTGGCGCGAAGAAAGCGAACTGCGGCCTTTATATCGTGCACCATGGCCGGGAATGGCGCATCCGTGGAGGCCCGGAAATCCAGGCTGGCAACGGCATAACCATTGGCTACAAATTCCATGGGGACACCACCATCCTTGCTGCCGAATCTCCAGGCGCCGCCGTGGACCTGGATGACCAGGGGTGGGGAGTCGACACCTTGGGGCAAATAGATATCCAGACCCAGGTCATGCCCGTCCGGGCTGGCATAAATGACATCCTTGAACTCCCCGGTCTGCGCCAGGGCAGGAACAGAACTGACAAGAAAGAAAATGGCGAGTAAGACGGTCTTCGTTTGCTTGCGTTGCATCAATTTCCCCCGGCCCTTTTTGATGGAATTCTTTGCGGCACGATGGCAGGATAATGAACATGCCATGGCGCATCAAGGAAAACCAGATGGTTGCCAGCATAGACACATACAGAGGATCTCATGGACAAAAATTTCACTGAAATCAGATCATTAAAACTGGGGCTGTGCATACTGGCGGTCATTGGGGCCGCAGCCTGCACCGCCATTGAACCACGTGAACGTGTACCCCAGCGCACGATGAATGTCAGTGGCGGTCCCGAGCGGGTCTTTGACGAATCGGCGGATGCGATCCTGCCGGAACTGGCCGGCGCAGTTGCCACGGGCAGCAATGGCCGTGTCGGCAACCAGCTGGTGTTCTGGGAGTACCGGCTGCAGGACAACAGCCGGACCAACTTTTTTGCCTGCGCCCAGGGCGAAGAAATAGACTGCGACACGCGCATCCGCCAGATCTGTCCGGGTGGTGGCGAAGAACATCTGAGAAAAGATGCTTCAGGCCTGGTCAGGCTCGGGAAGAGGATCCTCAGGACTCCGACCAGTCCGTAGAAGCGGGGCACGTAGCGCTCCGGCCGGCCACCGGGGCCGACCTCGTAGATCGCCTCGGCGGCAACCTCTGGCTTGGCGACC
>JALRBG010000096.1 GCA_023257855.1 Pseudomonadales bacterium
TAGTACGTATCCCAATCCGGGTTCTCGAGGCGGTTTTGCGCGTTCTTGAGTTTGCCGATCTCAATCTTGAAATCCCGCTCAATGGCCTTGGCTGCGCGGTCTTGTGCGTCCAAGGAACCTTGCACGTTGAAGTCGTAGAACCTCAAGCCCATGGAGCGGGCAGCGTACAGGCTGGAGTAGTTTTCGCTGCGGCGATGAGGAAGGCATTGGACCGCCCGCAGCACCCTGTTCAAGTACTTCGTACTGCAGTCCGCTGGCCGTCGTGGTAACTTCCGGCCGCTGGCCGTTTTGCGCGAGGAAATCACGTCCCTCCTGTGCAGCAGCTGCATCCTGCGCGGCCATTTTCTCCTGCTGGGCAATAGAGAAAGCCTGGAGGGCGGTCATGATCTCCTCCTCGCTCATCTGCAATTCGCCGCGAATGGCGTCGCTGATACCCTGGATCAGGGACGCCGCGTTGATGTCATCCATAGGCATCTGGTTAACCAGATTCATGCCAATGTTCACACCAATGCTGTATCCGGCCTTGCCGGCATCGGAGTCCAGCTCCGCGTCCTGGGCCATCAGGGAACTGCCCGCAAACACGAGTGAAAGTGCACCGATCCGGGATGCCACGCTTAATAGTTTCATAATACCTGTCCTGTCTTGTCCTGTTCTTGAGCTTATCTTGAACTATTCTTGAACTAATCTTGAGTTTTTCTGGCTTGCTGAGTACCAATCCTGCAAGGGACCGGCTCAAGGTCTGTTTGTGTCTTTACTGGAGGTAATATTCCAATGACAATAGCCCCTTCAGAAAGCGGCCATACTACCGGGACTGCGGTTGAAATGCCACCACCGCCGTTTGAATTGACCCGCAGTTTTAGCGGGTTTCAGGGCCATTCCCGCCCCCAACCGCTGTAAATGGAGTCAGCAGCATGCGACATGGCAGCAAACGATCCACGCTAACTTTCACTACCACCTTCCTGTCGCTGCTGCTGCCGTTATTGCTGCTGACTGCATGTGGCAGTTATCGCGTGATGCTCGGTGAGAGCGTACTGTATTCCCCCAGCGGGGTGCCCGCCACACCATCGCTGCTCAGCGACGCTAACCTGCAGGGCTGTCTCAACCAGGTCTTCATCACGTCCGGCAACAACGATCCGGCAAGTGTGAAATTGCTCGCCTGCCCTTCCGCTGGCGTGCAAAGTCTTGCTGGCATTGGCGTACTGGTCAATCTCGAGCAACTCGAACTCAGTGATAACACGGTTTCCGACCTCAGTCCGCTGCAGAATCTCAGGAACCTGCGTGTACTCAGCATTCGGAACAACCGTATCGGCAACATAAACACACTGCTATCTTTGCCAATCCTCCGGTTCGTTGCACTGCAGGGCAACAATGCCATCAGCTGCAGGCAGCTTGAACAATTGGAGGAAAAGCTCGGCAACTCACTCAACCGCCCGGGGCGCTGCAGCAACTGAATCAATATTCAGGGATGCCGCTGTGAAAGCGAAACGCAGTATCCGTAGTTGTTACCAGTTTCGCTTCCTCTGCGGCAAAGAACGCAATCCGCTCGGCAAGATCTGAGCCGTCATAAAGCCTGGCGAGCTCAAGATAATCCTCGAAATGCCTGGATTCAGATCGCAGCAGGGACCTGTAGAAACGGCAGGTCTTTGCATCCAGCAGCGGCGCGATAGCCGCAAAGCGCTCACAGGAACGTGCTTCGACGAACGCTCCCACGATCAGCGTATCCACCAGTTTCGCCGGCTCATGGGTGCGTATATGCGCCCTCAGGGATGAGGCGTATCGCGAGGGAGGCAGGTGTTCGTATTCGATTGCCTTTTCCACCATCAACGCAACGACCTGTTCGAAATGCAGCAACTCTTCCCTGGCCAGCTGGGACATCTTTTTCAGCAAGTCCGGCTTGTCGACGTAGCGATACATCAGGTTCATGGCTGTTGCCGCCGCCTTTTTCTCGCAGTTCGCGTGGTCTATAAGGAGTAGTGCCTCGTTGGTCAGTGCCCACTGCATCCATTCATCGGGTGTAGGGCATGCCAGGAAAGCCGTGATGTGAGAGATATCAGACATGCAAGCAGGTAAAAATCAGGCCGGTGTATCGTCACCCATGTCTTCGACCAGGCCAGGTTCTTTCCGTTCTTCGAGGTATTCCTGGTCAAAGGATTCATCCAGCATGTTTTCTGGAATCGACTTGCTGGCCTTGGCGCCGAGGATGCGCAGCTTCTCTACATTGGATACCAGGTTGCCTTGGCCAGAAATCAGCTTCTTGTGGGCATTTTTATACGACGCCTGCGTCTGCCCAAGGTAGTTGCCGATTTTTTCCAGATCTTCGGTAAATCCGACGAACTTGTCGTAAAGCTTCCCGGCGCGGTTGGCGATTTCCAGGGCATTTTTGTTCTGGTCCTCGTATCGCCAGATGTTCTGGATCGTTCTCAGGGTAGCCATCAGGGTGGTGGGTCCAACCAGCGCGATATTACGCTCGAAGGCTTCGGTAAACAGTGACTGGTCATGCTCGACTGCCAGGGCAAAGGCGGCTTCGACCGGCAGGAACATCATGATGAAATCCAGGGTGCGGATACCTTCCAGGTTCTGGTAATTCTTGTCTGACAATGTCCTGATATGGTTGCGAATGGATTGTATGTGCTGCTTCAGCGCTTCGCTTTTCTTGCCTTCGTCAGCCTCCGAATAATACCTTTCATAGGCGGTCAGGCTGACCTTGGAATCGATAATGACATCCTTGTTTTCCGGCAGGTGGATGACCACATCCGGTTGCTGCTTGGTGCCATCCGCGGTTTTCAGGCTGACCTGGATATCGTATTCCCTGCCCTTGCGCAGGCCGGACTGTTCCAGCAGTTTTTCCAGGATGAACTCCCCCCACACACCCTGCGTCTTGCTTTCTCCCTTCAGGGCGTTCGTCAGGTTGACGGCGTCCTCGCTGATCTTGGTATTGAGTTCCTGCAGACTCCTGATTTCCCTTGCAAGTGAGAAACGCTCCTTGGATTCCTTATCGTAAGCGTCTTCCACTTTCTTCTCAAACTGCTGGATCTTTTCGCGCAGCGGCTTGAGGATGTTCTCGATGTTCTCGCGATTGCTTTCCGTGAAATCCTTGCCCTTCTTTTCGAAGATTTCGTTGGCCAAGTTCCTGAATTCGAGGCTCATTTTCTCACGGGCGTCTTCCAGCAGGCGGATTTTCTCCTCGTGCTGGCCCTGCTCTTCCATCAGCCGGGTTTCAAGCCTGGATACGCTTTCCCTCAGGGAAGATATTTTTTCATTGGCGGACTGGAGCTCCTTGTGCGAGCTCTGGAGCTGGTCCTCTTGCTTCTGAATTTCAAGTTGGCGGGACTGCAGCCGTTCCTTCAGCACCTCAGGCGAATCACCACCCAGGACGCCGGTGCCGGCAGCTTTCAGCAACTGGAAGCCTATCCATCCGGCAAGCAGGAGCAGCACTGATAAAAGCGAAATGATTATCAGCGTGTCTGCAGCCATCGGGATCTCCCTTGAGCCAAGATAAATTGTTTATGTAAGGTCAATGCCTCAGTCGAAGCTGATGCCCAGGCGTTCACCCACTTCCTTGTAGGTTTCGATCACATCGCCGAGATCCTGGCGGAAGCGATCCTTGTCCATTTTCTTGCGTGTCTTGCTGTCCCAGATACGGCAGCCATCGGGACTGAACTCATCACCCAGCAGGATTTCGCCGTTGTTCAGACCGAATTCCAGCTTGTAATCAACCAACAGCATACCGGCCTTGCTGAACAGTTCCTTGAGTACTTCATTTACCCTCAAGGTGATTTTCTTCATGGCCTCGATATGCGCTGGATCAGCCCACCCAAACGAGGCAATGTGGTAGTCATTGATCATGGGATCATGCAGGGCATCGTTCTTCAGGAAGAATTCGAAGGTGGGCGGATTGATGTCCGCGCCCTCGGGGATGCCGTAGCGCTTGCAAATACTGCCCGCAGCCAGGTTCCTGACCACGCACTCTACGGGAATCATTTCCAGGCGACGAACCAGTGATTCGGTGTCGGAAAGCTTTTTTACAAAATGCGTCCTGATACCGGCTTCTTCAAGCTTGCCCATGATAAAGGCATTGAAGATATTGTTGACCTTGCCCTTATCTTCCAGTTTGGCCAACTTGGTACCGTCAAAGGCCGAAGTGTCGTTCCTGAATTGCATCACGTACAGGTCGGGATCTTCGGTCCTGAACACGGACTTTGCCTTGCCCGAATACAGTTCGTCGTGTTTTTCCATCAAGTTCTCCAAAGGGGAATACGTGGCAGGTCCAGCCAGCCGGGCACGGGATCAGGTGATGTAATTCCTGATCAGGTTCAAGAGGGAGCTTTCCGCTTCCCGGGTTTCCTGGGATGCCTGGGGTTCCAGGGTTTCTACGATGACTTCGACCTCGTCACCCAGGTCCAGGACGAGGATGCGCAAGGGAAAATACCTTGGCCCCTCTTCGCGACTGAACGCGCCATTGAGGGTGATGACCTTTTTGAAAAAGCCCGGCTCCTCTTCCTCGTCAATACCCGTACCGATGACGTAGTCGGTTTCGATCACGCCGGCTTCGGCATCCCGGGCCAGGACATCAACGCCTGCCCGTTCCAGTGCCCGCATGATGGCCGCCCAACTGCGATTGTAACCAGCCTGCAGATGGAGCAATTCCCGCCCCGCCGGGGTATTGATGATGCTCGCCTTGCCGCGGCCATCGATATTCTCGGCCAGGAAAGACACTGTCGAGGCCTGGTACAGGTCCGCGACATCAGCCAGGTACCCTGACATGTCTGTCAGGAAATCATAGGCAATATCGGGATCCGTGGAGCTTTCCGGCCAGTTCACCTGGTCAAGAGCCGGAATAGACTGCGCCAGCCCCAGGTGCAACAGCCGGATTTCCGCGCTGTCGTTCTGGAAACCCGGCTCGACGGTTACACGCATTTTTTCCTTGGTAAGCGCATTGCCTTCCAGGACAAACCAGCCGGTATCCATAACACCGCGGGTGGGATTTTCAACAGCCACCTGGATGCCCTGGCGGGACCAGTAATCACGGATGCGCGGCCATACTTCGCTGGGGCTCACATCAACCACGATCCAGTTGTCTTCATTGATGCGCTGGATGACGACGCCGCGTTCGATTCGACCTCCATAGGGTCGCGGTCGCGGCGCATTCAGGAATGCCTGCGTGCTGCCCTGGGCCACCGGAGGAATGACCATCAGGTCATCGATGATGTAGCTGTCGTAGTTATCGGGAATACGAGTCGGCGGCAGTACCTGGGCCTCAAGATAATCGCCCTGCCGATCCCTGAGCAGCCCTTCTTCACCGGCAATGTAATCCATACCGGGAATCGGCACGGATGACAGCATGGAACAGCTGCTCAACAGGCCGGTTGCCATGGCCAGAATGAACCTGGCCAATTGACTGGTGTAAACACTGGAAAAGCGGGTTGGCATGATTACGGGTGCTGACTGCAAATCACAAGGCTCCGGCCTGTTGCAGGCCTTCACGCACTACCTGGTGGAATTTCGGGTCCAGTTCAACGAGAGGCAGGCGAATGCCAGGGCCGATCAGGCCCATTTCCTGCAACGCCCATTTCACAGGCATCGGGTTTGCCTCGACGAACAGGAGTTCGTGCAGGGCAGCAATTTTTTCATTTACTGCCCTGGCAGCCTCGGCTTCACCGGCCATGGCCAACCGGCACATTTCACTGAGTTGCCCGGGAACCACGTTCGCAGTCACGGAAATGGTGCCAACGGCACCGGCCAGTATGAGCTCCAGGGAGGTGGCGTCGTCACCGGAATAGACGGCGAAATCATCGCTGCACAGGGCCAGGATTTCCTTGCCACGCGCCACGTTGCCGGTAGCTTCCTTGACGCCGACGATGTTGGGGACTTCCGACAGCGTGTGGATGGTGTCGGGCAGCATGTCACAGGCGGTCCTGCCGGGCACATTGTAGAGGATCTGGGGAATATCAACCGTCTCGGCAATCTTGCGATGATGCTCTATCAGGCCGCGCTGGTTGGGCTTGTTGTAGTACGGCGTGACCAGGAGACAGGCGTCGGCCCCGGCCTTTTTGGCAGCCTCGGTCAGCTCGATGGCTTCCGAGGTGGAATTGGCGCCAGTCCCTGCAATCACAGGGATGCGGCCGCCTACCTGCTCGACGACATGGCTGATGACTTCGCAATGCTCGTTGACGTCCAGGGTGGCCGATTCACCGGTGGTGCCGACAGCCACGATGGCGTTGGTGCCCTCGTCCACATGCCACTTCAGCAGGCGCGACATGGCCGCCAAATCCAGACTGCCGTCCGGATGCATGGGGGTGACGATTGCGACGATACTGCCTTTGATCATATTTTTCTGTCTTGGCTGGTCTGTTCCAGGCATCCCGCCCTTGTTGAATCATACATCCTGGAAACCGGCACCGGACGCTAATTGGACAGGAAAACTGCACATCAGTTCGGATGGGCCGGTAAGCCGGCAATTCTAGCTTAACCACCGGCAAGTTAGAACTCTCGGATTCAGGTTTGAGCCTTGCCCTGCCCGGAATGACTGACCGGCCATGCCCTGATCACGGCCTTGATGAAGGTCGCCAGCGGTATGGCGAAAAAGACGCCCCAGAATCCCCACAATCCGCCGAAAACAAGGACAGCCGTGATAATGGATATCGGGTGCAGATTGACCGTTTCCGAAAAGATCAGGGGCACCAGGATATTGCCGTCAATCAATTGCAAAACGGCATAGGCGACGATCACCTGCATGAGCTCACCGCTGAATCCCCACTGGAAGAAGCCCACCAGGAAGACCGGCACAGTGACTACCGTTGCCCCCACGTAGGGAACGATCACGGACAGACCTACCAGCACGGCGAGCAGGACCGGATAGTTTATGCCGAAAAGCTCGAACATGACGAAACTCGACAAGCCGACGATCAGGATTTCGAGCGCCTTGCCACGGATATAGTTGGCGAGCTGGTCGTTCATTTCATGCCAGACCTGGGCCATGATCGGACGTTTTTCCGGCAGCCAGCTTTCCAGGAAATTGAGCAGCTTTTCAGAATCGCGCAGCATGAAGAACACCAGGATGGGCACCAGCACCGTGTACACCAGGAGGGTCACCAGGCGAGTGATGCTCGACACCGAATAGGACAGCAGATACTGACCGAATGCGCCTATCTCTCCCTGGATATAAAGCAGCCAATCATCCACCTGGGCCTCGGTGAACTGTTCAGGATAGTTTTCCGGCAGTATCAGCAGCAACGACCGCAGCTGATCCACCATACTGGGCAATTCGTTGACGAAAAGGCTGAGCCGGCTCCAGCTGAACGGAAGAAAAATCAGGAAAATGATGAACGTTGAACCAAGGAACAACAGGTAAGTCAGGTAAACTGCTATACGATGCGGCACCTTGAGTTTTTTCAGGGAATTGACCAGCCCCTGCAGCATGAAAGTGATGACCATGCTCCACAGGAGGGGCGCTATGACGCCCCCCATAGTCACCATGATCACGGTACCCGTAATCAGCAGAAGGGTGAAAATGAGGGCCTCATCTTCTGAAAAATAGCGGTCATAAAAGCCGCCGAAGACTTTAAACATGCCAGATTCCCAAAATTTACCGGATGTCATTCAACTGTCTTTCTATCAACTAGTTTTTGCGAATCCAGTAGACAAAGCGATTGTCCGCCTTTTCGAATTCCAGCAACTGGTTGCCACTTTGCTCGGCAAACACCTGGAAGTCCCGTTCGGAACCCGGATCCGTGGCAATCACCTTCACCACCTGCCCGGAATGCAGCTTATTCAGCGACTGCTTGGTCTTGAGCAGGGGCAATGGGCAGGTCAGACCGCTCAGGTCCAGTTCCAGATCAACGGTGGTAAGCATCGCGGCATTTTAGCAAGCGGCCGCCGAAAATCCGAGTTATAGATGGGAATAAAGTGTATTATTGGGGGTCTAAGGGTTATCAACCTTTTTTTGCCATGACCTTCTTCGAACCCATTCCCCCAGTCCGATTCCGCTCTTTACCCAACCCGGGACGTCTTTGTGCGGGGTTCATGCTGGCAATCCTGTCCTGCCTGCCGGCAACCCCTGCCGCTGCCCAGGTCAACCTGCCCGTCCTCGGAGACTCTGTATCAGGCACCATCTCCACGCAGCAGGAATACGAGTTCGGCCGGGAACTGCTTCGGCAGATCCGGCGCGAAACCCCCATGCTCAACGACCCCCTGATCATGGAATACATCGTCAGCCTCACGTTCAAGCTGGCAGTCAACAGTGAACTCAAGGACAATCGCCTGGAATTCGTACTCATCGACAGCGAAATCCTCAATGCCTTTGCCGCGCCGGGCGGAATCGTGGGCGTCAATGCCGGTCTGTTCCTGCATGCGGACAACGAAGGCCAGTTTGCCTCGGTGCTCTCTCATGAACTGGCCCACATCAGCCAGCGCCACTATGCCCGCTCCGTCCAGCAGCAACAGCGTAATGCCCTGCCCAGCGTTGCCGGATTGCTAGCCAGCCTGATCATTGCCTCTACTGTCGGTGGTGATGCCGGCCAGGCAGCCCTGATGACCACCCAGGCAGTCGGCCAGGAAAACCAGCTGCGCTACAGTCGCAGCAACGAACAGGAAGCCGACCGCATCGGTATCCGCACACTTTACAACGCCGGTTTCGACCCCTACGACATGGCGGGGATGTTCGAGCAGATGATGCGGATGAAAAGTTTCTCCCGCCGGCTGCCGGAATTCCTGTCCACCCACCCGCTGGATGAGAATCGTATTGCCGACAGCAAGAACAGGGCGAACACCTTGCCGGATGTTTCCTATATCCAGAACATCGAGTTTCTGCTGATGAAACAGCGGGTCACCATGCATTACGCCAACGACAGGGACGCCGAAATACAGTCCCTGCGTCGAGCCCTGCCGCAACTGAACGGCATCGACGCGGATGCCGCCACTTACGGCATCGCCCTGGGGCAGATGGAGAATGGCCAGTTTGCCGAGGCAACACAGACCCTGGAACCGCTGCTGCAAAAAGACCCCACCCGCATCACCTATGTCATGCTGCAGGCCGACATAGCGCGCAAGGCCAGACAGTATGAGCGAGCACTTTCGATCCTCAGGGACAACCTGGGCATCAATCCCAACAACCACCCGTTGACCATGGTCTATGCCCTCACCCTCGAGGAAAGCGGCCGCCATGGCGAAGCCGCTGACGTACTGGAGCGCCAGTCGCTGGTCAGGCCCAATGACCCGGAGCTGTGGTTCCAGTTGGCCGAGATCCAGGGCCAGGCCGGCAACATCAGCAAGGTGCACCAGGCACGCGGGGAATATTTCATTACCGTGGGTGATTTCACCCGCGCCCGCAACCAGTTCAATCTGGCTCTTGATCTTGAGCGGGACAGGCTGATCCGCGCCAAGATACAGCAGCGCCTGGATTACATCCGCGACCTGCAGAACCGTTACTATCGTTAAATCGGGACTTTCCCCTCAGCCAGCCCCTCAGCCGGCATTCAGGGATTTGCGAAAATCCAGCATGCGCTGAAGAGGAACCGTGGCCTTGCGGCCCAGCTCCGGGTCGACGTTAACCTCATTACTCATGTTGAGCAGGCTGGTATACAGGTTTTCCAGGGTGTTCATGCCCATCCAGGGACAATTGGCACAACTGCGGCATGTCGCTCCCTCCCCGGCGGTAGGCGCCAGGATGAATTCCTTGTCAGGCGCCAGTTGCTGCATCTTGTAAAGAATGCCCGCATCGGTAGCGACGATAAACTTCTTCTCTGGCCGCTCGACGGCTGCCTTGATGATTTGGGTCGTGGAGCCCACCACATCGGCCTGCTCCAGCACGGCCATGGGCGATTCCGGGTGCGCCAGGATCGCCGCATCGGGATGCAGGTGACGCATGCTCTCCAGCGCGCGGGTCTTGAATTCCTCGTGAACGATACAGGCGCCGTCCCAGATCAGCATGTTCTCTGCGCCGGTCTGTTTCTGGATATAGTTGCCCAGGTGCTTGTCCGGGGCCCAGATGACAGGTTTTCCCTGTTCGGTGAGATGTTCAACCACGTCGAGGGCGATGGCCGAGGTCACCACCCAGTCCGACATGGCTTTGACCGCCGCGGACGTATTGGCATAAACCACCACCTGGTGGTCGGGATACCGGCTACAGAACTCGGAGAATGAGTCCACCGGGCAACCCAGGTCCAGCGAACATGTCGCTTCCAGGGTCGGCATCAGGATGGTCTTCTCGGGGTTCAGAATCTTGGCGGTCTCACCCATGAACTTTACGCCGGCGACAACGATGGTGCTGGCCGGCGACTCGTGCCCGAAACGCGCCATCTCCAGGGAGTCGGCGACAAATCCGCCGGTTTCCTCCGCAAGTGCCTGCAGGGAAGCATCCGTGTAGTAATGGGCAACCAGCACCGCATCCCGCGCCTGGAGCAGTTCCCTGATCTTTTCCCGGTATTCATTCGCCCTCGCGTCGGGCAACGTACACTGGGCTGGTACCCTGTCCAGGTAAGACCTGACAAAGGCACGCTCCGCGGCAAATTCAGATTCCGGATTCTTGTTGAGAATTGTCATGACCAGGGAGAGATGGTTAATAGGCCGGCAATAGTACCATAAACACCATCGTCGGCTTCATATGTCCTTAATAAGGCTTGCTATTTTTTGCCAGATCAGTACCATGTGCGCCTTCTTTTTCCTGCCCGGCAAGCCGTGCGGGACATCCTGAAAAATACAGTTTTCTTCCCGGAATTACGGGTCGTTAGCTCAGTGGTAGAGCAGTTGGCTTTTAACCAATTGGTCGATGGTTCGAATCCATCACGACCCACCATGAAATGAAAAGGCCGCTGCTTGCGGCCTTTTTTATGCCTGGTCTGCTGCCAGACTCTCAGGCATACACAGTAGGGTCGGCAATGCCGGCATCCGTGAAGCCCTTGCGTCTGAGACGGCAGCTGTCGCAACGCCCGCATGCCCTGCCCTGGTCATCCGCCTGGTAACAGGACACCGTCTTGCTGTAATCCACGCCCAGCGCCGATCCCTTGGCAATGATTTCTGCCTTGGTCAGGTGGATAAGCGGTGTTTTTATGCTGATCGTGTTGCCCTCCACCCCCTGTTTCGTCGCCAGGTTGGCCATGGCCTGGAAGGCCTCGATGAATGCCGGCCTGCAATCGGGATACCCGGAATAATCAAGGGCGTTCACGCCGATGAAGATGGCCTCAGCTGACAGGACTTCTGCCCAGCCAAGTGCGTAAGCGAGAAACACGGTATTGCGTGCCGGCACGTAGGTTACAGGTATCCCCTCGCTGGCCTCTTCAGGCACGGCGATGGCGTCATCGGTAAGGGCAGAACCGCCAATGCCTCGCATATCGACGGGAATAACCTTGTAGCCTGCAAGGCCGGCAGCGGCAGCCAGGGATTCAGCAGAAGCAAGCTCACTGCGGTGGCGCTGGCCGTAATCGAAGCTCAAGCCGTAGCAGGTGTATCCTGCATCACGGGCAATGGCCAGGCAGGTGGTCGAATCCAGCCCGCCTGACAACAGCACTACGGCCTTGCGTGCATGTGCATCCGTCATCATCAATGGCCCGGCTGGTTGTCCCAGAGGTACTTATGCAACTGCACCTGCAGGCGTACATCCAGATGGTCGGCAAGGATCCATTCGGCCAGGTCCCTGGCCTCGAGCTTCTGGTTGCTGGGAGAAAACAGGACATCCGAGACCTTCCGGTCCAGGTCGAATTCGGCGACCTTGGCCTTGGCCCACTGGTAGTCGGCCTGGTCGCAAATAACGAACTTGACCTGGTCCTGGGGAGTAAGCAGGGTAATATTGCTTTCCAGGTTCCTTGCCACTTCCAGTGAACCCGGCGTTTTCAGGTCCAGCACTTTCACGACCCTGGGATCCACCCGAGCCACATCCATGGCGCCGCTGGTTTCAAGGGATACCTCATAGCCGGCATCGCATAACTGTGACAACAGGGGCAGGCAGTTGGGCTGGGCCAGAGGCTCGCCCCCGGTGACCGTCACATAGCGGGTGCTGTGCTTTTTCACTTCAGTCAGGATGTCATCCAGCTTCCAGGTTATGCCGCCGCTGAAAGCATAGGCGGTGTCGCAGTACTGGCAGCGCAAAGGACAGCCCGTCAGGCGAATGAACACGGTGGGACGCCCGACAGTCCGGGCCTCACCCTGCAGGGAATAGAAAATTTCCGTAATACGCAGTGTCGCGCTCATGTGATGTAGAAGGCACGGGGCCTGCTGGTCAGAGTCCGAGTTCGCCCAGGTACTCGTTGGCGATTTCAATTTCAGAGGTGCTGTCCGGATAGCGCTGCCTGATACGCTGCCAGTAATTGACGGCGCGCGCCCTGTCGCCCATCTCGCTGTAGACGGTGCCCAGCCTGAGCATCGCTGTCGGTGCTTTCGGGTCCTGCGGATACTCATCCAGCAAACGCTGCAGGACGGCCAGTGACTGCGGGTAATTGCCGAGGAGGTGCAATGCCGCTCCCTGCCAGTACAGCGCGTTGGTGAAGAAACGACCGCCGGGATAGATATCGATGTATTGCTGAAAAAGGTTCACCGAGTCCTGAAATGCTTCGTCCTCCAGCAAAAGGCTCAGGGCCTGCCTGTAGAGCTCCTGCTCATTCTGTGGCGGGATCACTGTCGGGTCTGCAGTGTTTACGGCAGGACTGGTCGCGACCGGAGCCTGGAGTCCGGGCTGGGGATTACCGCCTGCAGGGGGCAACTGCCCGGGTGCTGCTCCGCCGGTTGGCGGCAGAGTCGCGGGCGACTGCCCGGAATGATAGGAGAAGAGTTCGCTGACGCGGGAATCCAGATCCAGGTAGCGGTCCCGCTGGTCAGACTGCATGCGCCTGATTTCATAGGACTGCTCCTCGACGAGGCCGCGCAGGTTCTGGATTTCATTCTGCAGGGCTTCCAGTTGCAGGTACATATTGACCATGATGTCGTTCTGGCTGTTATCCGCCACCGCTTGGGACTGCCTTGCCTGGCCTGAATTGCGGTCTGCAGCTGCATCGACCACCTGCGCCTGTGCAAAGGCCTGCCCGCCGACTGCCATGCAGCCCGCAATGAGAACCAGTATTTTTAAACCCCTGTTCATAGATATTTTCCTGCCCCTGAAACAATTAAGCCGGGCGAACCCGGCTTAATTCTAACGCAAATTGTGCTTAGTGAATTTCAACCCTGCGGTTCCTGGCATAGGCAGCTTCGGTTGTGCCCGGATCGACCGAATTTTCCTCACCGTAGCTGATGGTTTCCAGCTGGTTTGAGGAAACGCCCTGCACCTGCAGGTAACGCTCTACAGCCTGGGCACGACGTTCGCCGAGTGCCAGGTTGTATTCCCGGGTGCCACGCTCGTCTGCATGGCCTTCAAGGCGGTAGCGACGGGAAGGGTTCTCCTTCAGGTAGTTTGCGTGGTGCACCAGGGCGGCACGGGCTTCAGCGCTCAGGTCTGAACGGTCGAACTCGAAATAGAAGACTGTCATTGCCAGGGCATTGTCGCGCTCACGCACCTGGGCAGCTGACAGACCGCCATTGGTGTCAACGCCGGAGCTGCTGGCTGAACCCCCGGAAGTGCTGCTGGATGAGGTCATGCCAGTGTCGGCATCACCCATGTCTTCGGTATCGCTGGATGCACATGCTGCCAGTGTCAGGGTCAACAGAACCGCCATACCTACTTTGAATACGTTTTGAGTTTGCATACCTACTCCTCTTTTCACTATGCACATTACACTATGCGTTAACTGCGCGGGGGTCAAAAACGGCACAATTTTCTTAAATTTTCCCCACTATAACAACATCTTTTGCCGATATTGTGCAATTAATCGAAAAACGGGGACCAAGCCGGTTCCCGAACGTCTCCCTGGTTCGCCGGCAGGCGGAATTTGACGCGGCCGTCAATCGACACGGCATTGAGAATTCCCCGGTTTCCGGCCTTTGACGCGTAGATCACCATGCTGGCATTCGGCGCGATACTGGGCGATTCGTCCAGGGACGTTTCGGTCAGGATACGGATGGTGCCGCGATCGATATTCTGGATGGCAAGGTGATACTCATCGTAAGTGTTGTCCCGGTGCACCATCAGCAGGTTGACCCCGTCCGGCAGCATCAGGCCCTTGGAATTGTAGGTGCCCTGGAAAGTCAGGCGCTCCACCCAGCCGGTATCGAGATCCACCTGGTAGATCTGCGGGCGGCTGTTGCCGCCCCGTTCCGAGGTGAAAATCAGGGATTTGCCATCCGGCGTCCAGCTCGGCTCGGTATCGATGGCAAAATGGTTGGTGATGCGACGCAGGTCATTCGTGCGCAAGTCCATCACATAGATATCCGGATTGCCATCCTTGGACAGCACCATCGCCAGTTTTGTACCGTCGGGTGAAAAAACCGGCGAGCTGTTTATGCCCGGGAAATCTGTCATCTGGCGCCGGGCCCCGGAACTCAATTCCTGGATATAGATGCGGGGCCGCGAGGATTCAAACGAAGAGTAAGCGATACGCGTGCCATCGGGCGACCACGATGGCGACATGATCGGCTCCTGGGAGGTGAGCAGCACTTGCGAGCGGCCGCCGTCGGCATCAGACATGTTGAGCTGGTAGTTGGTGAGATCGGCATTGACCCGCTGCGAGGTGACATACAGCAGCTTGGTGGCAAAGGCGCCCCTGACCCCGGTCACCTGCTCGAAGATCTTGTCACTGATGTTGTGGGCCACGTCGCGCAACTGGGTACGGCTGCCGCCCAGTACTTCGCCCATCAGGCGCTGCTCGCGCAGCACATCGAAGAATTCATACTGTACTTGCATGGCGCCGCCGCCGGTTTCCGTGATTTTACCGACAAGCAGGTAGTCAGCACCGAGAAATCGCCAGTCACGTAAGAACACCTCGCTTTGCTCATGGGGCGTGCTGAGCATGTTGGCTTCCGCAATGGGGGCAAACTCGCCGCTGTTGCGCAGGTTGGCATTGATAATGTCGGTGACGTTGTCCTCGAGCACACCGAAGCCGGTCCATTCAAAGGGCACGATGGCGATCTGCACCGGGTTGTCGACACCCTGGGTGATGACGATCTGGAGCTGGGCATGGGCATGGGCCGCCAACAGCGCTGCTGCCAACAGGAATATCCGGGTCACTGTCCTTGCCATTTCTCTCATCGTAGTAAGTCCTCAGGTCTGAAAACCAGGGTGAAATTTCTGAAATTCCGCTCGAATACCGAGTTGTCCAGGTCCTGCAGCTCAGGGAAGCGATCCGCCCGCTCCACGGCCTGCAGCACCGAGCGGTCGAATGCCGCATCCCCGCTGGATTGCAGTATCGACGACGACACCACTTCACCGGTGGGCACCAGCCGCAGGCTTACGGTGGCGGACATACCGTTGCGGGCACTGGGCGGAATCTGCCAGTTCTGGCTGATTACGCGCCTGATTATAGCGGCGTATTCGGCCACAACCAGGTTTTCACTGGCAACCTGGCTGGCCTGGGCTTCCCGGGCCGCCTGTTCTGCCAGTCTTTGCTGCTCCCGTTGGCGCGCCTGCTCGGCTTCGCGGCGACGTGTTTCTTCTGCCTGGCGCTGGCGTTCCGCCTCGGCACTGGCCTGGCGCTGGCGATCGAGATCCTCCTGCCGCCGGCGCTCGGCTTCGGCCCTTTCGCGGGCCTGCCGCTGCTCCTGAGCGAGCCTTTCCTGGCGAGCGCGTTCTTCCTGTTCCCGCCTGGCCCGGGCCTGATCTTCCTGGCGGCGGCGGTTGGCGGCGGCCTGCTCTTCTTCGAGACGCTCCAACCGGCGCAGGCGCTGCGGGTTCACATCGACCGCTGTGGCCGTGATGATCACCGGGTCCTCGATGGTGACATAGTCTGAAGGCGTGACCGCACGTCCCAGGACGAAAACCAGCAATAGCGCATGCAGGATAACGGAGGCCGCCACGGCAGGCGGATAGCCTTCGAACTTCAGCAGGATTGCCAGTGGATGAAACTTGCTCATCGTGAATGCGCCAGGAGTTCCTTGTTCAATTACTGTTTACCGGGGGGCGAGTGATCAGCCTTACGTTCTGTGCACCTGCCTCCCCAAGGGTCGACAGCAGATCGGTTACCAGACCATAGTTGATCGAAACATCTCCCTCCAGGAACACAGGAACTGCGGGATTCTGGTTCAGTATCTTGGATACATCTTCCTGGATCCGCTCCAGGGGAACAGGCTGCGGATCATCCTCGGCACCCAGGCTGATGAAATAGCTGCCCTCGTCGTTGATGGAGATCACCAGGGTGATCTCGTCGCTGCTCTCAACAGGCTCGGCATCCGCCTGCGGCAGATCCACCTTGATACCCTGGGTCATCAGGGGGGCGGTGATCATGAAAACGATCAGCAGCACCAGCATGACGTCGATCAGCGGCACCACGTTGATCTCCGACATCTGCTTGCGGCGACGCTTCTCCAAGGGGATTACTCCTGCACGCGGCGGGTGTGAGCCTGCCGATGGAGAATGCTGGAAAACTCGTCAGTGAAAGTCAGGTAGCTATTGATAATGGAATCCACCTTGGACGCATACCGGTTATAGGCAATGGCGGCGGGAATTGCCGCGAACAGGCCCATTTCGGTAGCGAGCAGCGCATCGGCAATACCCGGTGCCACCACGGCAATACTGGCCTGGCTCTGGCTGGACAGGCTGACAAAGGTGTTCATGATGCCCCAGACCGTACCGAACAGGCCCAGGTAGACCGACACCGAAGCCACGGTGGATAAAATCGGCAGGTGCTTCTCGAGCACTCTCTCTTCCCTGGCCAGGGCCACGCGCATGGCACGCTGCGCCCCTTCCATGACCGCATCCGAGTCGATGCCAGGCTGCTGGCGCAGGCGGGTGAATTCCTTGAAGCCCGAACGGAACAGGTTCTCCATGCCGATGGCAGCGGTGGTCTTCTGCTTGCTGGAGCCATCCCGGTACAACTGGCTGAGATCCATACCGGACCAGAAACGTTTTTCAAAATTGAACATTTCCTTGCTGGCATCTGACAGAATGATCCATTTCTGGACGATGATGACCCAGGACATGACGGAAATGGCGAACAGGCTGAACATCACCAGCTTGGCGAGCCAGCTGGCATTCATGACCAGTGTCCATAAATTCAGTGATTCACTCATTCACTACCTCTTGTGATACATCAGCTTTCAACATCATTCGACAAGGCTTACTGTTCTTTGTTGCCCGGCTCCGTCTCATCATTGGTAAAAAGATCGGTCGAAGCCGATTTCGGCTTGAGTCCGAAATGGCGGTAGGCAAATTGTGTCACGATCCTGCCCCGCGGCGTGCGCTGGATGAACCCCTGCTGGATCAGGTAGGGTTCAAGAATATCCTCTA
>JALRBG010000115.1 GCA_023257855.1 Pseudomonadales bacterium
GGGGTGATTGCCACCTGCAATTATCCGGCGCGCGCCTTTGGCATTCACTCCGCCATGCCCTCGGCACAGGCGCTCAAGCGCTGTCCGCACTTGGTGCTGGTGCCCGGCGACATGGCGCGCTACCGCGAAGCTTCACAAGCGGTGCGCGCGGTGTTCGAGCGCTTTACCACCTTGATCGAGCCGGTGTCGCTGGACGAAGCCTATCTGGATGTCAGCGGCCAACCGCATTGCCAGGGCAGCGCCACGCGCATGGCCGAGGCGATTCGCGCCGCCATCCGCCACGAGGTGGGCATCACCGCCTCGGCCGGCATTGCCCCCAATAAAATGCTGGCCAAGATCGCCAGCGACTGGAACAAGCCCGACGGCCAGTACGTCATAACGCCGGACATGGTGGACGCCTTCGTGGCCAAATTGCCGGTGCGCAAACTTTACGGGGTCGGCAAGGTCACCGCACGCAAAATGGAACTGCTCGGCATCGAGACCTGCCACGACCTGCAGCAGTACGAAAAAACCGCCCTGTTCGACATGTTCGGCAGCTTCGGGGAGACACTGTGGTCGCTTTGCCGCGGCATCGATAACCGCGAAGTGCTGACAGAAAGCCGGCGCAAGTCCATCAGCGTGGAGCACACCTTTCCCGAGGACCTGCCCAGCCTGGAAACCTGCCTGTCCACCCTGCCGGAACTGATGGACGAATTGTCAGAACGCATCCGCCGCTCCAGGAAGAAAGTGTCCATAGGCAAGCAGTTCGTGAAGATCAAGTTCAACGATTTCGTGTCCACTACGGTGGAGCAAAGTGGCAACACCTTGGACCTGGATACCTTCAGGACGCTCTGCCAGACCGGCTTCGAGCGCGGCAATAAACCGGTTCGCCTCCTGGGCCTGGGCGTGCGCATGAAGGAGGCGCCGTTGTACACTCAACTGGAACTGCAGCTGAAACAACTGGAAGCCAACGCCTGAGCCATGTCCCGCTACCGTCCGCCTGCCAAACCCATGTCTGCCTATATCACACCGGAAGGGGAAGCCGCCCTGAAGGCGGAACTGCACCAGTTATGGAAAGTGGAGCGTCCCGAGGTCACCCAGCAGGTCTCTGATGCCGCCGCACTGGGCGACCGCTCGGAGAATGCCGAGTATATCTACGGCAAGAAACGGCTGCGGGAAATCGACCGCCGCGTGCGCTACCTGCGCAAACGCCTGGATGTGCTGAACGTGGTCAGCGAATTGCCGTCCGACACGAGCAAGGTGTTTTTCGGGGCATGGGTGGAACTGTATCGCTCAGACGGCGCCACCGTGAAATACCGGCTGGTCGGTCCCGATGAAATCGACCCTGCCAAACACTACATCAGCATCGATTCCGTGCTGGGCCGGGCGCTTCTGGGCAAGCACCTGGACGACGAAGTCAGCATACAGACGCCTTCCGGCATGCATTACTATGAAATCACCGGTGTCAGCTATAGCGCACAGGAAGTGACCTGATGCTCAAAGTCACCATCGTCGGCTACCCGAAAGTGTTGGGCACCAGCATCACGATACCCATCGAGATGCTCAACGCCGCCGACCTGATCAACCGCATCGAAAGCCACAACAAGGGGAGGCTGGCCATGCAGCTGGTCAGCATGGATGGCGGCAACATTGCACTCAATGCCGGCCTGGAGCTGGTGTGCAAACACCGCCTGCAGGACATCGCAGCAACCGACATGGTCATCCTGCCGGCCCTGTGGGGCAACCCGCTGGGCGTGGTGCGCAGGACCCCTGCCCTGACAGACTGGCTACGCACTCTCGCCGGCAGCGATACCATCATCTGCGCCGTAGGCAGCGGCAGCTACTTCCTGGCGGAAGCCGGACTGTTAAACAACAAGGTCGCTACCACGCACTGGTATTACTTCGACCAGTTCGCCGCCACCTATAACGATGTGCTGCTGCAGCGCGACCGCTTCATCACCAAGGCCGGTAACATCTATTGCGCGGGCAGTGTGAATTCCGTACGTGACGTCATGCTGCATTTCATCG
>JALRBG010000153.1 GCA_023257855.1 Pseudomonadales bacterium
TGTCGGAGCAGACCTGCTTCCTGCATGCGTTCTGCAAGGCCGACCTGAAAACGCGGGTGTCCATCGAACCATTTTCTGGCTGAATCCGATGGCGTGTGATACAAATAGCAGCAGGATCCTCATGAGATCCCTATAAAAGCAGAAGCATTAATAAAACAATAAATACAACCCATAGAACAAGCAGAAGGGGGAAGGGGATGAGCCGAACGGTCTCCACGTCATTACTGGCCTGTGCAGGCATACTCGCGTCCGCGCTGCTGCAGGCCCAGCCGCCGGCCAGGGTGCCGTTGCCGGAAGCTGTGCAGCCGCTACAGCGCTTTGCCACGTCCACCGAGCATTACGACTATCTCTACAACTACCACAAGGGTGGCACTCCTCACACTTACGAGAGCATCCCGAAATGGGAAGGGCTGTGGTCTGCTGACGGCAACAACAGCGGCAACCAGTTGTTCCTGGAATCCACCGATGGCGGCCCGATCGGCCCGTTCGGGGAAGGGGAAAACGTGGTCATCAAGAAGGGCGTGCTGACCCCGGAATACGAGGCTGCATTCCAGTACCGTCGCGATCTCGGCGTGGATTACGACCGGCTCACGTCCTGCGAACCCGCCGGCATGCCACGCTGGCTGCTGGAGCCCTACGTGCGAGAGTTCGTCAACACGCCTGTCCAGTCCTGGTGGAACAACGACCTCGGCAACGACATGCGCCGCATCTATATCAACCAGGAGCACAAGAACATTGACGGCACCCACTACGCCGCCGGCGATTCGGTGGGCTTCTGGGTGGACGACATGCTGATCGTGCACACCGTGGATATCTTTCCGGGTGATTACTTCCGCGGCACGCCGCCGACCAGCAACCAGTTCGAGACCGTCGAGGTGTGGCGCATGGAGACTCTCAACAACGGCACGCAGCGCCTGGTCGACAATGTGACCTTCTACGATCCGCTCAGCCTGGTGGAACCCATCACCGTGGTCTACACCTTCCGTCCGCGGCCCGACCTGGAAGACATGGGCTTTCGCATGCGCTACTGGGAGTGCGCGCAGAACGACAACACTTACCTGACGTTCGACGAGGATGGCCGGCCGTCAACCCAGTACCGCCTGCCCGGCGAGCCGGGTTACGTGGACCCGCGCGGTGTGGACCGCCTGCGCAATCCCGACCTGCCGCCCGACCTGGTGGGACAGGAAAAGAGCCCGATATTCAGTGAAGCCGTCCAGTAGGTCAGGTGTTCAAGGAGACAACCATGAAAACAACAAACTGCATAATCGCACTGGGTGTAATGCTGATGGCGGTAATGGATAGTGCGGTTGCCCATCACAGTTTCGCCATGTTCGACCGCGATCGTGAGGAACTGCTGTCCGGCACCGTGGTGCGCTGGGCCTTCAACAGTCCGCACATTGCCCTGTACATGGAAACCGAAGACGGCACGCTCTACAGTTTCGAGGGCGCGGCGCCGCCGTCGCTGCTGTCACGTTCACCCTCGATGAACGGCTTCACCTTCCAGCCCGGCCAGGCCGTGCAGGTGGTGTACTGCCCGCTGCATGACGGCCGTCCCGGCGGCGCCGTCGGCTACATTATCGATGCCGAGGGTGTGTTCTACCGCCCCAATGACGGTGGCTGCGGCCCCAGTGCCGAGTGGGAACAATGGGTGGGCATGGGCTATACCTCGCGGGCGCAAGCCGAGGCGGCGCAATGAAAATTCACAAGGGGACAAGATGACGAGCGCAAATTCAGCAGCAGGCAAATGGGTCAAATCAGCGATACTGGCTGCCATGCTCCTTTGGTTCACGCCTGGGTATGCGGCCGAGCGCCCGGATTTTTCCGGCACCTGGGAAATGGAAGGCTGGTCTGCGGAGGAATGGGATGTGGAGCCGCCGTATTCCGAGGCCGGACTTGCCGCCTTCAGGGCCTGGCAGGCCGACCCCCTGAGCGACCCGGCCCACCAGTGCCTGTTCAGCCTGGTGCGCATCACCACCGCGCCGATGCTGCACGAGATCGTCCAGGATGATGACCGCATCCTCATGGTGTACGAATACGATCACCAGGTGCGCCGCGCGTATCTTGATCGCGATCTCCCGGAAGATCCCTATCCCACGCTGATGGGTTATTCGAAGGCCACGTGGGAAGGCGATACGTTGGTGATCGAGGCACAAGGCATCAAGGCCGGTTACCTGCGGCCGCAGGGTGTTCCCCATTCCGACCAGCTGCGTGTCGTGGAAAAACGCACCATGCTGGAAGACGGAGCAACGCTTGCACTGGAAACCATCATCGACGACCCGCTGTATTTCGCGCAGCCCTGGAGCGTGACGACGCAGTGGAAAAAAACGGATTTCGAAGTCATGGATTACGACTGTATCCCGCGTCCGCACCTGGGGGATGAATAGAGGAAAGAGGGGAAATATGATGATTAAAAAACTGATTTCACTGTTGTTATGCCTGTTGGCTTTTCCTGCGCTTGCCCACCATTCTTTTTTGTCCATCTATGACCAGGATTCGATCGTTACCATCGAGGGCGTCGTCACGGAGGTCTGGTTCGAGAATCCGCACAGCCGCGTGTACGTGGAATCGACCGACACCGATGGCAACAAGGTGCTGTGGGAATCGGAGACCTATCCACGCAACATCCTCGTGCGTCGCGGCTGGAACCACAACGATCTCGAGGCCGGGGATGTCGTCATACTAACCGGCCGGCAGGCGAGGAACGGCACCAACCGCGTGCAGATGCTCACCCTGACGCGGCCCTCCGATGGCTGGAAGGGCATCGGCTTCGCGCCGGACTCCATCGATTGATCTGGTTTATTCACTGATCGAAAACGCAGCTGGGTACCCGCCGACAGCGGCCATGTTATTGCTGACGCTCTGCTCCCGCCCGAAGCGCGCCAGGTATTCCGGTCCCCCGCTTTTGGTCCCGTCCCTGACAAGCCGCTGCCCCCTAACGGTTGTGAGCCGACCATCGTACCCACCATGTTCCTGTTGATGTAGACGTTGCCTGCCAGGATGCACCGGCTGATGGCGTCGATGCGGTGGTTGATGAGGCTGTGTATACCGAAGGTGAGGGCGTAGCCGGTGGCGTTGATCTCGTCACACAGCGACAGCATGTCCTCGGCCTCGAAGCGAATCACGTGCAGTACCGGGCCGAAAATTTCCTTCTCCAGGTCGGCGATGCGGTCGATGCTGATCATGGCGTGTGCGACAAAGAAGCCTGTGTCCGGCAGTGACTCCTGTGAAACCTGGTGCAGCAGGCGTCCATCCTTTTTAGCCTTCGTGATATGTGCATCAATCCCGTCTCTGGCCTGCGCATTGATGACCGGGCCCACGGCTGTTTCCATGGCGCCGGGATCGCCGATGACGTGCATGGCCTTGCTGTCTTAAGCCAGGAGGAATGCTTATTACCATCAAACTAGGAGGCTATTACCGTAATTGCCAAATTAC
>JALRBG010000186.1 GCA_023257855.1 Pseudomonadales bacterium
TCAGCGCCAGCGCATTGAATTTTTCCTTGCGCCTGGCGGCTGCCTGTTTTTCTTCCCTGATCTTCCGTTGCTCTTCTTTCTTTGACATAACCTGTTCCAAGCCGGCCAGTTAGTTGGCGGCGCGCGCCGGGGATTCCTGGCCAACGCCGTACTTCACGATGATAGCGATGGCAGCAAGCACGATAATGCCGGCAATGATGTAGCCAATATTGAACATGCTGCCGTTAGCGGTGGCGATGATGCCATAACCTACGGCACCGGTGAACATGGCGTAATAGATGAACACCAGCAGCGTCTTGCGGATGACTTCCCCTTCCCGGCCGATCAGGCCGACCACCGCGGAGGCCGCCACGACGTTATGCACGCAAATGGTGTTGCCCGCGGCGCCGCCCACGGCCTGCAGGGCAACGATCCACGTCGGATCGGCGCCGATGCGCTCGCCGACGCCGAACTGGAACAGCGAGAACATCATGTTGCTGACCGTATTGCTGCCTGCGACGAAGGCGCCCATGCCGCCAATGAAGGTCGAGAAGAAGGGCCAGGCATTACCCGCCAGCGCCGCGACACCCTCGGCCAGTTCGATCGGCATCTGCTGGTAACCGGCAGCGCCGCCATCGGAATTCAGGAACACCTGCACCATCGGTACAGTGAACACCAGTGCGGCGCCGGCAGACAGAATGGTCTTGCCGGAGGTCTTCCAGGCACTGACGTAGGACCCGGCATCCATGCGGTGGATAAAGAAGGTGATAACGGACACCGTAATGAACAGGGCGGCGGGCGAATAGAAAGGCTGCACCGACTGGCCCAGCGTCGTACCGAAAATATTACTGATGGTGAACGTCGCCAACTGCCCCCGCAGTATATCGATGACCGGCAGCTGCGGCAGACGCGTGATGATCAGCAGGCCGGCAACGATGATGTAAGGAAGCCAGGCTTTGACGATACCCATCACAGGGCCGTCGAACTGTTTTTCCGCCATTTCGACCTGCCCGATCCAGTGGGAATCCCAGGCGCTGCGTTCCGGAAAATCCCAAATGTCATCGCTGGATGGCATCAGGAAACCACTCTTCGCAGCGGTGACCACAATCGCGAGACCGATCAGCCCCCCGAACAGGGAAGGAAATTCCGGACCCAAGTAGCGGGCAACCAGTACGTAGGGAATGGTCATGGCAAAGGCGGCAAAAAGGGCGAACTTCCAGATCTTCAGGCCCTCGGCGAAGGACCTGTTCGTACCGAAGAACTGCGTCATCACGGCAACCAGGATCAGCGGAATGAAGGTACCCGCTATCGCATGCAGCAACGCCACCTTGGCGGCGATGTAGGACACCAACTCCAGGTACTCCATGCCTTCCTGCGCAGCAAAGGTCAGCACCGCCTGGTCATCGGCCAACCCGGTATAGACACCGGTAAGCATCGGGGTGCCCAGCGCGCCAAAGGATACCGGCGTGCTTTGAATGATCATTCCTGAAACAACCGCCGCCATGGCCGGGAAGCCCAGGCCGACCATCAACGGGACGGCAACGGCGGCCGGGGTGCCGAACCCGGCGGAACCCTCGATGAAGGAGCCGAACAGCCAGGCAATGATGATAACCTGGATGCGCCGGTCAGGCGTGATGTCCGAGAAGCCCTTGCGGATGCTCTGTATCGCCCCGCTCTCCTGCAGGGTATTGAGCAGCAGGATTGCGCCAAAAATAATATAGATAAGCTCAATGGCGTCAATGAGGCCATTCATGGAAGCGGCCATGACGCGAATGAAAGGCACCTGCCAGACAAACAGGGCGAGCAGAACGGCGACGATGTAGCAGATTGGCATCGCGCGGCTGGCCGGCCAGCGCAGCATGACGAGGAATACCGCCACGGAAATGATGGGTAACAGGGAGAGTATCGCCAGGATGCCGTTGGACATAACAGAACCTTATTGTTTTACTTATGGAAAATATTGCAGCCCGCTATGCTGTTTTACATCTGCTGTTCGGTCTTGCGGACAATCAAAAGCGTTCAAGCATAAAGCAGGTCTACGGGAGGCACAAGGATGGAACCCTCCGGTAAATCCGGGCCTGAAAGCTGCCCGCCATGGCAGTGAAAGCGCATTCTCATTCCCTGCACAATCTCCCGCAGGCCCCTATTTTTATTAGCATTCTGTACAACTCGGTTGTTATAATGCGCGCCCAAATTTTCGCCCGGGAAAGGTTCTCCCCCACGCCCAATGGACCGGATTGTCCAATACCGTTGAAGAGACGTTGAGACGTCATTGAAGAGTGCAGAAATGGAAGAAGCAGTAACCCCAGCACAGGCCGCACATGCCGAGCACACGGTAGACAGCATCGTGGTCCGATTCGCCGGCGACTCCGGTGACGGCATGCAGCTGACTGGCGCCAACTTCACCGATGACACCGCGCTGTTCGGCAATGACCTGTCCACCTTCCCGGACTTTCCCGCGGAGATCCGCGCCCCGGCAGGCTCCACCTTCGGCGTCTCGGCGTTCCAGATCTATTTCGGCTCCGACGACATCACCACCTCGGGGGATGCCATCGACGTCCTGGTGGCCATGAACCCGGCAGCCCTGGTCACCAACCTGGGCGAGGTGGTCCCGGGCGGCCTGATCATCGTTGACACCGGCGCCTTCAACGAGAAGAACCTGAACAAGGCGAAGTACGACGTCAGCCCGCTCGAAGATGGCTCGCTGGATGCCTACCGTGTCCTGGAAATCGACATCCAGAGCCAGGTCATCGCCGCGGTGGAGCCCTACAATCTCGGGCACAAGAACTCCCTGCGCTGCAAGAATATGTGGACGCTGGGCCTGGTACTGTGGCTGTTCGGCCGCGACAAGCAGGCCACCGTCGAGAATCTGCAGAAGAAATTCGCCAGCAAGCCCGACGTTGCCGGCGCCAACATCGCTGCACTCAATGCCGGCCATGCCTACGGTGAAACTGCCGAGCTGCCGAGCGGCATTGAGGTCTACAAGGTCCCGCGCGCCAAAATGACGCCCGGGCTGTACCGCGACATCAACGGCACCACCGGCCTGGCCTGGGGGCTGCTGGCCGGCGGCCAGCTCGCCGATATCGATCTGCTGTTCGCGTCCTACCCGATTACGCCTGCTTCCAGCCTGCTGCACACCCTGGCAGCACGCAAGGAATTCGATGTCACCACTTTCCAGGCCGAAGATGAGATCGCCGCAGTCTGTGCCGCCGTCGGCGCTTCCTTTGCCGGCAGCCTGGGCATCACGTCCAGCGCCGGTCCCGGTATCGCCCTGAAAATGGAGGCGATATCCCTGGCTGTTTCCGCGGAACTGCCGCTGGTGGTCATCAATACCCAGCGCGGCGGGCCCTCCACAGGCCTGCCGACCAAGACCGAGCAGTCTGACCTGCTGCAGGCCGTGTATGGTCGCCACGGCGACACCCCGCTGCCGGTTCTCGCCGCCAGCACGCCGGCCGACTGTTTCGATGTCGCTATCGAGGCTGTTCGCATTGCCACCAGGTACATGACTCCGGTCATGCTGCTGTCCGACGGTTATATCGCCAATGCCTCGGAGCCCTGGATGATCCCGGACATGGCCGGCTACGCACCCTTTCCCGTGACGTTCTGCACCGAGCAGGAAGGCTTCAGTCCCTCAAACCGGGATCCCGAAACGCTGGCCCGTGTCTGGGCGAAGCCCGGCACCCTCGGATTAGAGCACCGGGTTGGCGGTATCGAGAAAAGCTACTCGACCGGCAACATTTCGTATGACCCGGACAATCACCAGAAGATGACCGACACCCGCAAGGCCAAGGTCGACGGCATAAGCCGGGATATTCCCGAACAGCAGGTCGCCCTGGGCAACGCCACCGGCAAACTTGCCGTGGTTGGCTGGGGCTCCACCTTCGGCGCCATTCACCAGGGGGTGAAACGCTGCCGGCAGGAAGGCCTGGATGTCAGCCATATCCATATCCGTTACCTGTCCCCGTTCCCGGCCAACCTGCAGGCGCTCCTGTGCGGGTTTGACAAGGTGCTGGTTCCGGAAATGAACACCGGGCAGCTCGTCAAGATACTGCGCTCCGAATTCCTGATCGATGCCGTGCCCCTGAACAAGGTGTCTGGGCAGCCGTTCAAGATTCGCGAAATCATCAATGCCGTCAAGGCAGAAATGGCCGGCAGTTGACCGGCACTCTTTAACGGATAACACGGATATCAAGAACCATGAACCAGGCTGTCGACAAACTGACCATTGATGACTTTACATCGGACCAGGAAGTGCGCTGGTGCCCTGGTTGTGGTGACTACGCGATCCTGAAAACGATCCAGAAGCTGATGCCCGAGCTGGGCAAAACCCGTGAAAGCCAGGTGTTCGTGTCCGGCATCGGCTGCTCGTCCCGCTTTCCGTATTACATGAACACTTACGGGTTCCACACCATCCACGGCAGGGCCCCTTCCATCGCCACCGGGGTCAAGCTGGCCAATCCGGAGCTGGATGTATGGGTCATTACCGGTGACGGCGATGCCCTCAGCATCGGTGGCAACCACACCATGCATGCCCTGCGCCGCAACGTCGACCTGACCATCCTGCTCTTCAACAACGAGATCTACGGACTGACCAAGGGGCAGTACTCTCCGACATCAAAAGTGGGCACTCGCTCACCTTCTACGCCCGAGGGTTCTGTAGATAGACCCCTATCACCCTGCGCCATCGCCCTGGGTGCCGGCGCCCCGTTCGTGGCTCGTTCCATTGATACCGAGATGAAACACCTGAGTGCCGTGATCACCGAAGCCCACACCCACCAGGGTGCCTCCTTCGTGGAAATCCTGCAAAACTGCCCGATCTACAACGACGGCATTTTCGAGCAGGTGAAGGACAAGAAAATTGCACCGGACTTCCGATTGGAAGTAGAGCATGGCAAGCCCCTGCTGTTCGGCAAGGACAAGAACAGGGGTATCCGTCTCAACCTCGAAAAACTGGCACTGGAAGTGGTTACCCTTGGCGAAGGGGCGGAACTGGCGGACGTATTGGTGCATGACCAGACTAACCTGGCCCAGGCCCAGCTCATCGCTGCCATGCAGAGTCCGGATTTCCCGACCGCCGTCGGCATCCTGTACCACAAGCCTGTATCCGCCTACGTGGCAGATCTCTCAGACCAGCGATTGAAGCTGCGGGAAAAACGCGGTGCGGGCGACCTCGGTAAATTGCTTCGCACCGGCCACACCTGGCAAGTAAAATAGCCATTATTTTCAATACCATGCAGAATTACTCTGCATCTTTAACTGCGCCTTATATTTTTGCTAGGGATTGGCTTAAATCCTAACTATTTAAGAACACATATTCTAATTTTTTCCCGAATATCTCATTTATTTCAATAAGATAAAAAACTCAATAAAAAAAATTTTAACTTGCACCACCATTCGAGGTTAACTATCATCCCAACATGTCTGTTGCGTCGATAAATTTTAACAAGACGCGACGGGTAAAAAGGGAATTTCTGGATTTAACAACTGCGACCCACTGCCTGGGCTGTAATTGTTCCGTTCGATATTCTCAAGCATCTCTGCCGATAAATATGCTTGTCTAAGTCTGACCGCCTTATCAGCCTGTGACAGTCATGTTCCCGGCGGCGATCTTCTGTGAATTGCACTGTTTTATATCTAAATCAAATAGGGGAATTAAATGAAAAACTCTGTCGAGCTGAGCTATAAAAAGCTCGCGACAGCTGTCGCTTTTGCAGCTGCCGCAACAAGTTCTGGTGCTTTGATGGCACAGGACGGTGATATCGAGGAAATCCAG
>JALRBG010000193.1 GCA_023257855.1 Pseudomonadales bacterium
ATCGCAGCCGCCGCAGGACACCTGGAGGAGTTGGGTGCCGGCGCAGACCAAGGCCGATGCCGCGTGGATGGGAGTGCCGCCCGGTACGAGGCAGGCGCCGGCCCGGCTGCTTCCCAGCGTGAGACCCAGGGAGTCCGACACGTACAGCGTGCCGTTGCTGTCCAGTGCCAGGCCATGGGGACGGCCTTCCACGGCAACCGAGTCAACCACCTGGCCATTCCTGAGAATATTGACGGCCCCGGCATTGACGTCACTGACGTACACCGTGTCACTGGCATCTACTGCAATGCCGCCGCGTGATCGGACCGGCCAGGATTCCAGGAAGTTGCCTTCGCTGTCGAATACCGACACGCGCTGGTTGCCGCTGTCGTTGACCAGAACCCTGCCTGTCGAATCGACAGCTACACCATGCGGCGTATCAAGCTCTCCATTACCGCTGCCCTTGGTACCGCCGAACTGACGCAGGTAATTGCCCTGGCTGTCGAATTGCACCACGCGTGAATTGACGTAACCGTCGGAAACTAAGATATCGCCATTTGCTGCAATGAATACATGGTTGGGCTGGTTGAAGCGGGTCGCAGACTTATTGTCACCGGCCTCGTCCGGTGTGCCGAGGGTAAAGACGATTTCCCCCTCCGGGTTGTACCGGTGGACGGCATGTCGGACTGAATCCGTCGCCCAGACAAAACCCTGGGTATCGTAGGTTACACTGTGGGCATTGCCGTAGTTGTCGTTTTCCCCCCATGACCGGATAAAGTTGCCATCGCGGTCAAACAACCTGAAGAACGGCGCCGTGCGCACCATGACCAGCACCTGGCCGTGGCCGTCGGCATCGATCCAGGTGGTGGCCCCGTCCCATTCCCCGCCGGGGACCTTTGCCCAATTCATGTCCACCGCCCAGCCAGACTGGGCAAGAGCAGTTGCATGCCAGCAGCACATCAGCCCCGCCAGGGCCAGGATATGCCGGAGACTTGTCTTTATGCCGTTCATCATCGTTTCCTCGTTAACCATGCCGCGGGCGACCAGTATAGTGGTGGATAGTGCTTGTAGCCATACCGGAACCCCGTGTCTTACGGCAACCCCGTAAATGCCCTGAAAGGCCCGAAAACACTGAACGTCAGTTGTGAAGAAAATATGGAATTTTGTTCGAAATCAACTTCGAAATTCGAAAAAATGCTACATTGGCGACCATGAAAAAACAGCAAATACGACGCCGCAGACTGGTGCAGGGCCTGGCTCTCACTGGCACCCTGTCTGCCTTTGGAATCCCATTGTCCCTCCTGGCCCAGGACGGACTCGTCACCCACATGCTCACCGACCGGATCACGCTGGTTTCCGGTGCAGGCAGCAACGTCGTCCTGTTCCGGGGAAACGATGGCATTACCGTTGTGGACAGCGGTTCCGCGGCCATGGCCAACGCACTCGCCCGGACGATCAGGGACTTCGCCGGCGCCGCACCGGTGACCACGTTGTTCAATACCCACTGGCACCAGGATCATACCGGCGGCAACGAAGCGATATGTGAGATGGGCGCCCACATCGTCGCCCACGAAAATACCCGTCTGTGGCTGACCGCGGATTTTGACGTGGAATGGCGTAATACCAGCCACTCCCCGAGGCCCGAGACCGCCTTGCCGGACATCACCTTCTACGAATCCGGCGCAAAGGACCTGGGTGGCGAGACCGTGCAGTATTTCCATTACGAACAGGCCCACACCGACGGGGATATTGCCCTGTTCTTCCCGGACAGCAACGTGCTGGTTGCAGGCGGCCTGATGAGCGACGGCACCTACCCGATCACCGATATCGCCACGGGCGGCTGGATCGGCGGCCTGATACAGGCCAACACAGCCATGCTGGCACTGGCCAACGACGCCACCGTCATTGTTCCCGAAAACGGGCCAGTCCGGACCAAGGCAGAGCTGCAGGCCCAATATGATATGCTCATCGACCTGTATGCGACCATGAAAGCCCTGATCCAGGACGGACTTACCGGCCAGAACATGCTGGATCGGGGTATCACCGCGCCGTACGATGCCACGTGGGGCGACCCCACCGAGTTCCTTCTGGAAACCTATCGCGGCATGTGGGCGCACACCTCTGACATGGGTGGATTCATCTGATGAAGACGTTTCAGAACACAACTCTCTCCCTCTCCATGACACTTGCCATGTTGGCAGGACCTGCCCAGGCCGCCGACGAAATGGGCGATAGTGCCGCCCTGCAGGCGGTGGAAAATCGCTGGAACATACTGAATCAGTATTGCGTGAATTGTCATAATTTCGAGGACTGGGCCGGCAGCCTGGCTTTTGACACGCTGTCACCCGAGATGATTCAAAGTAACCCGGACGTGTTCGAGAAAGCCATCCGTAAGATGCGCGGCCGCCTAATGCCGCCGCCGGGCAACGACAAGCCGCCAATAGCAGACCTGGATGAATTCATCGCCACCCTGGAAAGTTACCTCGATTCCCTCGTCAACGATGCGAGTCCGAATCCTGGCCATATCGCCATACACCGCCTCAACCGGAAAGAATACGAAAACTCCGTCAAGGACCTGCTGTCCTTCGAGGTGGAGGCCGAGGCATTGCTGCCGCCGGATGCTGCCAGCGAGGGCTTCGACAATGTCGCTGAAGTGCTGCAGGTGTCCCCGACATTCCTCGAACAGTACATCCAGGCCGCGCGCCAGATCAGTATCAAAGCAGTCAGTTCCGGCATTCCCGAGCCGGAACTAAAC
Source organism: Pseudomonadales bacterium (assembly GCA_023257855.1). Classification (GTDB taxonomy): domain Bacteria; phylum Pseudomonadota; class Gammaproteobacteria; order Pseudomonadales; family Pseudohongiellaceae; genus Eutrophocola. Next base: position 2,735 of record JALRBG010000193.1, read on the forward strand.
AGCTACGTGCCACCCAGCCTGGCCAACCAGTATCGACACGTTAAGGGTCTGCCGCTCGGCACCCGTGGTGGCTTTACCGTGGAGCAATACTTCCCGGCCGACGGCGAGTACACGATCAACGTGGAAATCGCCTCCCAGGAAGGCTCACTGCAACGCTCCTACCCCACATGGTGGCTGGAAGACGAACACCGTTTCATCCTCACCGTCGACGGCGAGGAGGTCTATTCCGCCACGCTGGGCGGCTATGAGGACGCCGAAGCCGTTGACCTGCAGCAAACCCCTGCCATCTCCGATATCCAGCGCCGGTTCCAGGACATCGTCGTGCCGATTCAGGCGGGAAAACACACGATCGGCGCCACCTTCGTGTCGCGCACCTTCGCCGAATCCGACCGCACCATCGCCCACCTGAGCCCGGGTGAGACCATGGACAACATTCCAATCGTGCATGGCCTGAAGACCTATGGCCCGCTGAACGTCACCGGCGTGCCGGCTGTACCGAGCCGGGACAAGATTTTCTCCTGCTATCCCGCCAACAATGACGAGGAACGCGGCTGTGCCGTGAAAATTCTCTCTGAACTGGCCCGCCAGGCATTCAGGCGGCCTGTAACCGAGCGCGATATCGACCCGCTGATGACGTTCTATGACAACGGACATGCCGAAGGCGGTTTTGAAATGGGTATACAGAAGGGTGTCATGGCAATTCTGGCCTCCACCAAATTCCTTTACCGCGCCGAACCGCTGCCGGAGGATGCCCAGCCTGGCGAAGTATTCCCGGTTACCGATATGGAACTGGCTTCTAGGCTCTCCTTCTTCCTGTGGAACCGCGGGCCGGATGAAGAGCTGATCACGCTGGCGGAAACTAACCGCCTCCACGAGCCGAGCGTGCTCAATGAGCAGATCGACCGCATGCTGGCCGATCCGCGCGCGGCCTCCCTGACCGAGAATTTCGCCTTTCAGTGGCTCAATATGGGCGGTGTCGAAGCCATCGATCCGGATCCCCGCCTGTTCCCGGATTTTGATGATGACCTGCGTGAATCCTTCAAGATGGAAGTCGCCATGTTCGTGGACAGCATCCTGCGCAGCAATCGCAGCGTGCTGGATTTGCTGGATGCCGACCATACCTATCTCGATGAGCGCCTGGCGCGCCATTACGGCATCGACGACGTGCGCGGCACACAGTTCCGTGAAGTCACCCTGGCTGACAAAAATCGCTGGGGCCTGCTCGGCAAGGGCGGCCTGATGATGCTGACGTCCTATCCCAACAGGACATCACCCGTGTTGCGCGGTGCTTACGTGCTGGAAACCCTGATCGGTACACCACCTGCTGCGCCGCCGCCCGGGGTGGATTTCGATATCGAGACCAAGCCTGGCCAACGCGTCCTCACCCTGAGGGAACGTATGGAGAATCACCGCGAGCAGCCGTCGTGCAACCAGTGCCACGGCGTGATCGACCCGCTTGGCATGGCGCTGGAGAATTACAATGCCGTGGGCCAGTGGCGGGATATCGACCGCCTGGCACGTGCACCCATTGACGCCGTGGGCCAGCTGGCCGGCGGTGAAAAGGTCACCGGTGTTGCCGACCTGCGCGATGCCCTGAAGGGAAATCCCGAGCAGTTCGTGCAGACGCTGACGGAAAAGCTTATGACCTATGCCCTGGGTCGGTCGGTGCAGTATTACGACATGCCGCTGGTACGCCGGATTGTGCGGGATGTGAAGGCGCAGGATAATCGGTTCAACGCCATCATCAGGGGAATCGTTGAAAGTGACGTTTTCCTCATGAAAGCGCTGCCCCTGGAAGACGAACACGCTGAAGTTGTTGCTGCCAACAACTAGGAGATAACCATGTTTATCACCAAGAAACATCTGTCACGACGCCACCTCCTGAGAGGCATAGGCACTTCCGTGGCCCTGCCCTTCCTGGACGCCATGGTGCCCGCGGCTACCGCGCTGGCCCAGACGGCTGCCGCGCCAAAACCGCGCATGGGCTTCTTCTATATTCCCCACGGTGCCATCATGCGCGACTGGACGCCAGACACCGTCGGCAGTGATTTCGATTTCAAGCCTATCCTGAAACCTTTCGAGCCGTTCCGTGACATGGTTTCCGTGGTATCCGGCCTGGACAACCGCCCGGCCCAGAGCTCCGCGGTGCATGCCATCACACCGGGCACCTGGCTCACCTGTACCGCGCCCCGGCGCAGCCATGCACCCTATGTCGGCATCAGCGCCGACCAGGTGGCGGTCAGGTATATCGGCCAGGATACGGCCATTCCCAGCATCGAAGTGTCCACCGAAGACAAGGGCGGCGCTTCCGCCTGTGACGGCACCTATGGTTGTACGGTCGGCACCACCATCTCTTTCAGCAACCCGACCACCCCGCTGCCGATGGAATTCAGCGTCAAGAAGTTCTTCGCCAAGCTGTTCGGCGAAGGCACCAGTGATGCCGAACGCGCGCAGATCGCCGGCGACTACCTGAGCCTGCTGGACATGGTCACTGATGAAACCGCCACTCTGAAGAAGAGCCTGGGTGCGGCCGACCGCGCCATGCTGGACAACTACCTGACCAGTGTCCGCGAGATCGAGCGCAGGGTGCACAATCTGGAAAGCCGCGACCTGTCCATCTATGAAATACCTGAACTGCCCGTGGGTATCCCCGATTTCGACGAGCGCACACGGTTGATGTTCGACATGATCGCGCTTGCCTTCCAGGCCAACTCAACGCGCATCATCACCTTCATGCTTGCAGCCGAGGTGAGCCAGCAGGCCTACAACCATATTGGCGTGCCGGATGCCTTCCACCCCCTGTCACACCACAATAACAACCCGGATGCCATCAACCGCCTGTCGAAGATCCAGACCTGGCACAGCCAGACCATTGCAGACTTCATGGCCAAGCTGGCCGAAATGCCGGATGGTGAAAACAGCATCCTGGAAAACTCGATATTCCTGTATGGCTCCAATATGTCGAACAGCAACACGCACAACAACTTCCCCCTGCCGTCCGTTGTTATGGGTGGTGGCGCCGGTGCGCTTAAGGGCAACCAGCATCTGGTGTATGAGGATCACACGCCGATTGCCAACCTGCTGCTGACCCTGCTGCAGGCAGCCGAAGTGCCGGTGGATTCCCACGGGGACAGCACCGGTATTTTCTCTGAACTCCTCGTGTAAGAGAGATCAGAGGAAAGAGGAAAGGCTGCCCAGAGAAGAGACATGATGAAAAGAATATTTTTGACATTAGCATTTTTCGTAACAGTTTCAGGAAGCTCAGCTTTTGCATCTCCCCTGCTGGACGCCATTCATGACGGCAACCTCGGCGAAGCCGTGCAACTGGTGCGTGACGGCGCTGACGTCAACGTCGCCGAAGCCAATGGCACTACCGCATTGCACTGGGCCATATACAACAGCCATCCGCCGCTTATCGAGACACTGATTGCAGCCGGTGCCGATGTGAATGCAATAAATGATTATGGCTCTACCCCGATGTCAGAGGCGGCCACGCTGGGCGACTATGACATCGTCAAAGCCCTGCTGGATGCCGGCGCCGACGTCAATTCACCGAATGCCGACAACCAGACCGCGCTCATGATCGTGGTACGTTCTGACAATCTCGATACCGCCATGCTGCTGATCGAACGTGGTGCCGATGTCAACGCCACGGAAAATTACCAGGGCCAGAATGCGCTGATTTTCGCGACAGCCCAGTCGCAGCCGGACATGGTCAAACTGCTTCTGGAAAACGGTGCCGATCCAGATTCACGCGCTCCCGCCAATGAGCGCGACCGGCAAGTTACCGCCGAACGCCGTTTCCAGTGGCGTCCAGCAGGGGGCTTGACCGCCCTGGCCTATGCCGCGCGCGAAGGCTGCCTGGACTGTGCCCGCCTTCTGGTGGAAGCCGGCGCGGATATCGACCTGGGTGACGTGGAAAACGTTACTCCGCTGAACCTGGCCATCATGAATCTGCGCTTCGATACAGCGAAGTACCTGATCGAATCCGGTGCCAACGTAGACAAGTGGAGCCTGCGTGGTGAGAACCCGGTCTATTCGGCCGTCGACGTGAATACCCTGCCCCATGGCGGATATCCGGATCGTCCATCCACCGATATGACGACCAGCCTGGAAATTCTCGAGATCCTGCTGGATACCGGCGCCAACCCGAACCTGCAACTAAAACTGCAACCGACATACCGCAGTCTCAAGGATGATCGCGGTGCCGACCGCATGCTAAACATTGGCGCAACGCCACTCCTGAGAGCAGCGAAAGGTCACGACGTGGAAGCCATC
>JALRBG010000199.1 GCA_023257855.1 Pseudomonadales bacterium
CAGTACATTCTCGCCAACCTCGTGCGGTCGCACCGAAAGGGACTGTACGAGGAGAAATTCGGCGATATGGACGACAAGGCCATCGCGGCTTTCGTCCCCATCCTCGTTTGCCTGCGCCTGGCCACGGTACTGCACAGGCGTCGCGAGGATATTACCCAGGAAGAGTTGCCTGAGCTTTCGGTCAAAGGCCATATCTACAGCCTGAAATTTACCCGTGGCTGGCTGGGCAAGCATCCGTTGACGCTGGCGAGCCTGGAAGCCGAAAAAGAGCAGTACGACCGCATCGGGGTCGGCCTCGAGTTCAGGTAAAGCCGGTTCAGGCGCCCTTGAAATAAAAGCGGATGAAATAGATGTGGTGACCGGTGCCGTGCTGCGCCGTCTTCATCAGTTCGCCTACGCCGGTAAAACCGGATTCCTTCGCCATGGTCTCGGAAATATCGTCGAAGTTAATTTCGCGGATCGAGGTGACGATCACTTCGCCGGGATCGAGCCGGTAGCGACCGCCGGCCATGACATGGGGAGTTTTCCAGAAACGTATGGATGTGGTGATTTCACCGTTAATCACCCTGTCGCGCAGCTGCCTGGAAAATTGCATGGCGGGGAGTCTGGTTCCTGGTGTTTTGTCTTTTTATAGTGTGCCTGTAATTACGCACAAAAAATAGTTTCATGATTGTGCAAACACTGTGAAAATTCCGCCATAGGCAGGGTTTTTTCCCTGGCGCCAGCCTTTTGCGGCTCGGGATCCGCAGGGCTGTCTTATAATTTCGCTACAACAGCAGTTCCATAACCAGACGGATTCATTGATGCAGTCGTCTCACTTGCAAGCCACCCTGTGCGGATATGCCAAACTCTTCATACAGGCCTTGCTGATTGTTGCACCTGTTTATGCATCTGCCGTTCAGGCCCAGCTCACTGCCGGCAGTGACGGCGGCAAGACCATCGAGATTCCGAAACTCAGCGAGCGTGCACGCATCGACGGTGTACTTGATGACGATATCTGGTCGCGGGCGCTGCTGATCAACGACTTCCACCAGTATGAGCCGGTGGAATACGCCGAACCTTCTCAAAAGACTGAAATCTGGATTTATTACACCGACGAGGCGCTCTACATCGCTCATCATTTCTGGGAAACCGATCCCAGCCTGATCAGCGCCAACATCCTGCGCCAGGGGCAGAGCCTGCAGCCAGACGACATACTGGCAGTAGTCCTCGATCCCTACCTCGATCGCCGCAACGGCTACCGTTTCGAGGTGAATGCCAATGGCGTGCGCTGGGAGGGCCTGTTCCAGAACATCACCCAGATCGAGAGCAGCTGGGACGGCATCTGGCAGGCAGACGCCAGCCGTGATGAGACGGGCTGGTACGGGGAGATGCGCATTCCCTTCCAGACCATTTCCTTCAACCCGGCTTCCGATTCCTGGGGCATCAATTTTCGCCGCGCCATACGCCGCAACAACGAGAGCATCGGCTGGGTGTCGCGCAACCGCCAGGTCAACCCGAGCATCGCCGGCACCATCACCGGCCTGCAGGGCTTGCGCCAGGGCAGGGGGCTCGACATCGTGCCGTCCATGGTGCTGCGCCAGGACCGCGTCATTGGCGCGGTCGGCAAGACGGAAGAGCATTTCGAGCCGCAGCTGGACGTGTTCTACAAGATAACCCCTCAGCTCAATGCCGCGCTGACCATCAACACGGACTTCTCCTCCACGGAAGTGGACTCGCGCCAGGTGAACCTGACCCGTTTCAGCCTGTTCTTCCCCGAAAAGCGCGACTTCTTCATCCGCGATTCCGATATCTTCGAATTCGGCCAGATCGGCACCGGCGGCTTCGACCGGGGACAGGGCGGTGGCGGCAACCCCGCCATTCCCAACGCGGCCCAGCAGAACGGCAGACCGTTCTTTTCCCGCCGCATCGGCCTGAGCGCCTCCGGCGCACCCGTGGATATCAATGCCGGCGCCAAGATCAGCGGTCGTGTAGGCGACTGGAACGTTGGCACATTGCTGGTCAGCCAGGATGAAGACCCCCGGAACGGGGTTGCGGCCCAGGAAATGTTCGTGGGCCGTGCGGTACTCAACGTGCTGGCGGAATCCCAGGTCGGGGTGATCACAACCGTGGGCAATCCGCAGTCAAACATTGACAACAGTCTCGTGGGCATGGATTTGCGCTACCGTAATTCCCGCCTGCCGGGTGGCAAGACCATACAGGGCGTGGCCTTTTACCAGCAGACTGACACCGATGGTGTCACCGGGGATGATGCTTCCTGGGGTGTCGGCATCAGCTACCCCAACAACCAGGGCTGGCGCGGCGCCTACACTTATACGCAGGTGGAGGATAATTTCGCCCCCGCCATGGGCTTCGTCAGTCGCACCAACCTGGAAGACCATCGCCTGGACTTCGGCCATCGCTGGTTCTTTGAGCCTGGCGGGTTTTTCCGATCCTGGTATGCCGGGTACGATTTTTACCAGTCCCGCGATCTGACCGATGGCAAGGTGATCGAGGAAAACGGCGGCCTGCGCCTGACTATCGACAACAATTCCGGCGACGGCTGGTTCTCCCGCATCATGCAGAGCCGTGAAATCCTGCGCCGTGATTTCACCATCAACCGCGCATCCGACGGCAGCCGCAACGTGGTCATACCGGCTGGCGACTATACCTGGAACGAATACCTGCTGGGCTGGCAGATCGGAGACCAGCGCACCATATCCGGCCGCCTCAACACCCGCTTTGGTGATTATTACAACGGTACACGCCTGCAACGCGGTGCCGATATCAGCTGGCGCCCCACACGACAGTACGATATCGGTATCGGCTACACCGAAAACGAGATTCACCTGCCTTCTGGCAATTTCACGGTGCGCCTGGTTACCCTTGATGCCAAGATCGCGTTTTCCTCGACGCTGTCCTGGAGCAACCTTATCCAGTATGACAACGTGTCCGAAGTCATGGGCCTGAATTCCCGCCTGCACTGGATACCCGAAGCCGGACGCCAGGCCTTCCTTGTGTTCAACTACGGTCTTGCCGATTTCGACAAGGATAACGAGTTTCATTCCACCGGTTCCGATATTTCGCTGAAATTCAGCTATACCTTCAGGTTCTGATGCCCGGGCACGCTCCCGCGCCATTTAATTTGCCCAGGGAGTGGTTTATATTGGGTGTACCTTTATTACAGGCCTTGAATAAAGCCGCGGATTTCGTGGTCTCATTAATTATGGATTGCCGCCCGATCATCAAGATATCTCGCCAGCTGCTGATAGCCGTATTTGTGCTTTTGGCAAGCAGCAGCGTGCTCGCTCAACGGGTGGGCTCCATGACGATCAGTCCCCGCATGCAGGGCAGTTCGCAGGCAGACCCTTATGGATCCGAATTTCATTTTGCCCGCCTGCAGTACGGCGGCAATGGCCTCGGTGGCCGTGGTGGCTGGGGCAGGGGCTCCTGGACGACTGACTGGCCGGAAGCGGAGCATTTCCTGACCGAGGGCATTTCCCGCCTGACCAACGTCGACGTCACCAATGTGGCACTTTATAACGGTGAAGGCGGCGAGCGCATCAATCTCGCGGATGATGCCATCTTCGATTTCCCCTGGCTGTACGCCGTGGAAGTCGGTCGCTGGTCGCTGAGCGTGGAAGAAGCCGCAAAGCTGCGTGAATACCTGCTCAGGGGCGGCTTCCTGATGGTGGACGATTTTCACGGCACCTATGAATGGTCGCAGTTCGAGATCGGCATGAAGCGCGTGTTTCCGGATCGCCCGATCCTCGACATCCCCGATGACGACGAGGTCTTCCACGTGCTTTACGACCTCGATTCCAAGATCCAGATACCCGGCCTCGGCGCCTACTACCGCGGCGTGACCTACGAACAGGACGGCTACGATCCCCACTGGCGCGGCATCTACGATGACCATGGCCGCCTGGTGGTCGCGATCAATCACAACATGGACCTGGGCGATGCCTGGGAGCATGCCGATACGCCCGGCTATCCCGAGCCCATGACCGCTTTAGCCTATAGATTTGCCGTCAATTACGTCATCTATTCGATGACTCATTGACGGCTTTCACGGGCGCTTGCTATTTTGCTCCCGGCCTTCGTTGCTTATATGCTCGGTCAGTCATGTACTGGCGTGTACACTCCTTTCCTGCACGTATAAGCGCCTCGGCCGGAAACAAACTAGCCAAGCGCGAGAGACTTCCCTCACTATTGAATGTTATGAAAATCCTGAAAAGAGCCCTCCTTGTATCCTGTATCTTGTATCCTTTATCTGTCTTCGCGGCCAGTGAAGACGAGCTCGTTGAGCGCGCCCGTGCCATCCATGATCGCGTCATGGCGCTGGATACCCATGCGGACATCCCGCTGAACTTCGCCACCAGCGAATTCGATCCCGGCAGCGCCGAAGCGCAGGTGAATCTCGACAGCATGGAGGCGGGTGGCCTCGATGCGGCTTTCTTCATCGTGTATGTCGGGCAACTGCCGAGAACGCCGGAGAACTACCGCCTGGCGATAGCGGATGCCGTGACCAAATTCGATGCCATACACCGCATGACCGAATACATGTATCCCGGCCGCATCGGACTGGCGCAAACGGCGGCCGAGGCGCGGCAATTGTTTGCCGAGGGCAAGCTGGTCGCCATGATTGGCATTGAAAACGGTTTCGTCCTCGGCGAGGACCTGTCACTGCTGGAAGATTACCGCCGACGGGGAGCACGTTATCTGACCCTCGTGCACAACGGCCATAACGCCATCGGCGATTCTGCACAACCGCGCCCGCAGTTCGGTGATGCAGGTCCGGAAGAGCACGGTGGCCTCAGCGAATTCGGCTACCGGGTGGTGGAGGAACTGAATCGGCTGGGCATCCTCGTGGATGTCAGCCATGTTTCCCGACAGACCATGCTGGATGCCACGCGGCATTCGAAGGCCCCGGTCATTGCTTCCCATTCCAGCGTCAAGTCGGTCACCGAGCATGCCCGCAACATGGATGATGAGCAGCTGCAGGTTGTCAGGCAGAACGGCGGTGTCGTCCAGATCGTGGCCTTCAACCCCTACCTGAACGAGGGGGGTGGTGCCGACGTCAGCATGCTGGCAGACCATATCGATTACGCGGTGAACCTGATCGGCATAGATCATGTCGGCATTTCCTCCGACTTCGGCGGTGGCGGCGGCATCACCGGGTGGAACAATGCCGGCGAAACGTTCAATGTGACACTGGAACTTGTCAGGCGCGGGTATAGCGAAGAGAATATCGCCAAGCTGTGGAGTGGGAATGTGCTGCGTGTTCTGGAAGAGGCGGAACGCGTGGCGGATTATAAGTAATCCGAAAAAAGCGCCTGAGCGGCACAAGGGTCTGGCAAGGAAATAATATGCCCTCAGTCACAATATCCAGGGCCATCAGTGACGGCCTCCGCATACTGAAAGAATATTTCTGGCCCGGCATCCTCATCGTCATCATTCTTTTCATCCTCGACTCCTTCGGCCAGGGCTCCGTAGTGCGCAGCGGCTTTTACAGTCCGGGCTGGTGGATGGATGAAGACCAAACATCGGGTGGATTCCTGGCGTTCATCATCGCGGTGCTCATCAAGCCGGTGTTCGATGCCGGCAGCAATCTCGTCTTCCTGCAGGCCCTGCGTGGCGAGGGCATGGAAGTGAAGGATGTCGCCAGGGGCTTCGATACCCGTGAACTCTACATCGATATCATTCTCGCCAACCTCCTGGTCTGGGTTTGCATCATCCTCGGCCTGATCTGCTTCATACTGCCGGGCATTTACGTGGCCTGCCGCAGCATCCTCACACCGTACCTTGTCATCGACAAGGGCCTGGGCCCCCGCGAGGCCTTCAATGCCAGCTGGGAGCTGATGCGCGATTTCTGGTTCAATGTCATCTGGCTGGGCATCATCGCAGCCTGCATGTGCATCGTCGGCTTCATGTTGCTGTTCGTTGGCATTTTCCCCGCCGTGGGCTGGATAAAAGGCGTGTTTGCCTCCTTCTATCAACAGGTTATCGATGTGCATGACGAGGAATTCCTGCGCTCCCTTGACATCGAACCCTGAATTCACCTAAAGTGCGCCCTCCATGTTTCACAGGTTTTTTGTGATACATGGCATATGAAGAAAGGTGGACGGGCTGACAGGCGATCCCATGTTCAGCCGCCAGGACCAATCGATCCTAAATGGATGTTGGTTGACCCCCAGAGACCGGCTTTGACTGCGCCACTGAACTTGGAACGGGTTCAGAACAAGTGGAAGCTCCCCGACGCGTTATCTCGCGGCGGGCCTCAAAGGTTCAACCAGAACCAAGCAATACAGATGCAAGATGCAGGATACAGTATGCAGGCCGTGTGGGTTTGTGTCGTATATCTGCCTATCTGGCGGTGCCATAGCGTTGTTGCCAGACCCATGAACTAAACGTTTCGGTGATTTTCCGAGACAGAATCTTGAGGACAGAACAGTGGAAATGCTTTCCGGTGGAGACATGCTCATTCGTGCCCTGCACGATGAAGGCGTGGACCTGATATTCGGCTACCCCGGCGGTGCCGCCCTGCACATATACGATGCCATCTTTAACCAGGACAAGGTGGATCACGTGCTGGTGCGTCACGAACAGGCCGCCACCCATGCGGCCGATGGTTATGCCCGGTCAACAGGCAAACCCGGCGTTGTGCTCGTCACCTCCGGCCCCGGCGCCACCAATGCCATTACCGGCATTGCCACCGCCTTCATGGACTCCATTCCGATGGTCGTGATCTCGGGCCAGGTCACACGTGACGCCATTGGCTCCGACGCCTTCCAGGAAACCGACATGATCGGCGTTTCCCGTCCCGTCGTGAAACACAGTTTCATGGTGCAGAAGGCTGAAGACATTCCCATGATCGTCAAGCAGGCTTTCTTTATCGCCACGACCGGTCGTCCCGGTCCCGTGGTCATCGACGTGCCCAAGGATGTCACCGATCCGGGCGAGACATTCCCGTATGAGTATCCGGAAACAGTGAGAATCCGCTCCTACAATCCGCCGACCAAGGGTCATTCAGGCCAGATCAAGAAGGCCGTCGAAATCCTGATGGGCGCCAAGAAACCGGTCATCTATTCCGGTGGCGGCGTGGTTCTGGGCGACGGTGCCGAGTTCCTGACCAAACTGGCGCAGAAACTCGGTTACCCGGTGACCAATACCTTGATGGGACTTGGCGCCTACCCGGCCACGGACAAGCAGTTCCTGGGCATGCTCGGCATGCACGGCACCTACGAAGCCAACATGGCCATGCACGAATCAGATGTGATCCTGGCGATCGGTGCCCGTTTCGATGACCGCGTCACCAATTCCGATGTCAGCAAGTTCTGCCCGGACGCCACCATCCTGCACGTGGATATCGATCCGGCTTCCATTTCCAAGACCGTGACGGCCCATGTGCCTATCGTCGGCCCCGTTGCCCCGGTGCTCAAGGAAATGCTGGAGCAGGTGGAAGCGTCGAAGATAAAGCAGGACAAGGAAGCCCTGGCGGCCTGGTGGAAAAAGATCGATCACTGGCGTGAGCGCCAGTGCCTGGCCATCGCGCCGGGCGAGGGCGGCATCATCAAGCCGCAGCAGGTGGTTGAGGCACTGTACAAGGCCACCAACGGCCAGGCCTATATCACGTCGGATGTCGGTCAGCACCAGATGTTCGCTGCACAGTATTATCACTTCGACCTGCCAAGGCGCTGGATCAACTCCGGCGGCCTCGGCACCATGGGCTTTGGCCTGCCGGCCGCCATGGGTGTTCAGCTGGCCTTCCCGGATGCCGTGGTTGCCTGTGTAACGGGCGAGGGCAGTATCCAGATGAATATCCAGGAACTGGCTACCTGCAAGCAGTGTGCGCTGCCGATCAAGATCGTCAACCTGAACAACAAGGCGCTCGGCATGGTGAAGCAGTGGCAGGACATGCAGTACGGCGGCCGCCATTCCGCCAGCACCTACGCCGATTCGCTGCCTGACTTTGTCGCCCTGGCGGAAGCCTATGGCCATAAAGGCGTGCGGATCGACAAGCTGAGCGAGCTGGACGCCAAAATGGCGGAAGCCTTCGCGATGAAGGACGACCTAGTGTTCATCGACGTGTCCGTCGACCCAGAAGAGCATGTCTACCCGATGGCGATTCGCGGCGGATACATGAGTGAAATGTTTTTGAGCAAGACGGAGAGGACCTGATCATGAGACGCATCGTATCAGTACTGATGGAAAATCAGCCGGGTGCCCTGTCTCGAGTCGTCGGCCTGTTCTCCCAGCGCAACTACAACATCAACTCACTGACCGTGGCGCCGACAGAGGATCCGACTCTGTCGCGCCTGACGCTGACCACTATCGGCGACGATCGCAAGATCGAACAGATCATCAAGCACCTGAACAAGATCGTGGACGTGGCGAAACTTGTGGACCTTACCGAGGGCAGCCACATCGAAAGGGAGCTGATGCTGATCAAGGTCAAGGCGACCGGCGCCCAGCGCGCCGAGGTCAAGCGCGTGGCGGATATCTTCCGAGGTGACGTGGTGGACGTGACCCCGACCATGTACACTATCCAGCTCACCGGCACCAGCGAGAAGCTGGACGGATTCATCCAGGCGCTGCAGGGGACGACGATTCTCGAAGTGGCGCGAACCGGCGTGTCCGGGGTGGCCCGCGGTGAGAAAGTCCTGAGCCTGTAACAGTAGCGAGTGGCGAGTAACAAAAAAGCCGGGCAATGCCCGGCTTTTTCGTTCAGAACACTGGATCCATTTCCTGATCCAATTCACTAGCCACTAGCCACTAGCCACTAGCCACTAGCCACTAGCCACTACACAACCTTCTTCATGGCGGTCATGTAACCACGCAGCCTGCGGCCGACCGGCAACGCGGCAAGGCGCTGCGCTACGCACTGTGCAATGCGGCCATCATCGCCATCTACACCGTCGTGGACGGCCTGGGCGTGCGCGCGGGCACCGTGCCAGAGCAGCGGCGCGACCGCGAAGACGTCGTCGATGCCGGACTCGACGACGTCGAGCCCCTTCCCGACGTGGGCGAA
>JALRBG010000239.1 GCA_023257855.1 Pseudomonadales bacterium
GACATTCCCGGCATGACCGTGGCGGACAATCTTGTGCCTGATCCGGCACTGCCCATGTACCGCCAGACCGGAGAGCAGTACCGGTCTTACGATTTTCCCGGCACGGGCGAATCCATTCCCTATCGGCTGTTCGTGCCGGAAACCTGGACCCCCGCGCAGTCGCTGCCTGTCCTGGTCACCCTGCGTGCCGGACCCAGCATCAACAACAATCATCGCAACAACAACGACCTGGTAGTCCAGGCGCGGGAGCGCGGGTATATCGTAATTTCACCGCTGGGTTACCGCGGCTATGCACAGCCATATTACGGCAGTCCGTATCCCGCAGCACGCGCCAACGGTCCGTCGGTACCCGGAGCAGGCTGGAGTGAGGAAGACGATGCGCGCGCCCACCAGGATGTCATCAATGTCCTGCACCTGGTGGCTGCCGAATACAATGCGGATACTTCGCGCATTTTCTTTCACGGGCAGAACCCTTCAGGTTCCGCCGTTTTCAATTATGCCGCGATGTACCCGGATGCCATCAGCGCCATCATCGTCAGCGCCGGCCCGATCGTCACGGACAACTATCCCTTCGACAACCTCGCCGGCAAGGTGGCGGTGATGCTTCTGCAGGGCACCGAGGACAACGCTTACACGCGGGAAACGGAATTACAGGTGACGGCAGAACTCGAAGCCCACGGCATAGAGGCGGAGTATCACGATGTGCCTGGCGGCGAGCATCTCACCGCATACCTGGATTATGCGTCAGAGATCTTCGACTTTCTCGACCGGCACTGAAGGGGCAAGTGGCTTTTTTGAAACAAGTGTCACTTTCCCATTGTTTGTATTGCCTAGTCCTTTAATGCCTGGTTTTCGTTGTCGAGCAGTTCCTGGAAGTACTCGTCCTCGACGATTCGCAGGCAGATATTGTCGCTCTTCATGTTGATGACCGGCGTGGTATCCACGCGCACACAGGCTCCTGCATAGCGACCTGATGCCGTGAACGTGCTGACCTGCACATAGTAGTCATCCAGCTTCGGCAACCGCATCATCTGTTGGTAGATGAGATCGCGGTCGTCAAACTTGCCGCCTGTTTCAGCGACAACACCTGCATCCTTGTCCACCAGCGTGATGTTGGCGCCGCCGCGACCGACGATGGGCTTGATGACGTAGCCTTTGTCTTTCAGGCTTTCGGTAAGCCTGAATGCCGATTCCAGCAGGTAAGGGTACTCCGGGAACATGTCCCACATGATGGGGGAGATGGCCTTGTTGCTGGGGATGAGAGTCCACAGCGGTTCATACACCATGATGTCGCCGCGCAGCAGGACATCCACCAGGCGAGGAGCAGCATCGTGTTTTTCACCGGGTTTGTATTTGTTGAGTTTTTCCGGGTCATTGCCGCACTCCTCACGGATCTGGTCGAGCGCGGTTTCCCAGGCCCAGGTCTTCCAGACCCAGCTGATCTTCTCGCCGTCGTGGTCAAGTATCGAGCCATCCTTGCCCCAGCTGAGGCCGTCGACACCATGGATGATCTTGCTCTTGATGCCGGCTTCCTCCATGGCTTCCTGCATGAACAGGGCATGGTAGGTTTCCTCGAGATCATGGTCCTGCATGATGTGCAGGACGCTGTCCACGTCGCTGTGGCGCCAGGCATCGCGCAGCATTTTATGCAGGCGTTTGCCGGGGTTGGCGCCGACCCGGCTGCGGTAGTGTTTCGCCCACTTGCCCTGCACCTTGCCGGTTTCCATGTAGCAGGCGGCAGAGTCGCAGTTGTATTCGAACACTTTCAGGCCGTCTTCCGACATGGCGAAGTCGAAACGACCGGTAATCATCTGGTTGCGACGATTGCTCCATGACTGGAGGATCTTCGGCCACAGCACTTCAGGAATGTTGAAATAGCGCAGCAGGGAGTCATCCTTGAGCACGTAGTTGGTGGCGTGCATGTACAGGCCGTGCAGTTCGTTGGTCGCCCGGCGCAATTCGGCGAGAGCCGTTTCCGAGGCAAGGTAGAAGAGGCGTTCATCTTCATCTCGTGAAGACAGCCGGTATCCGCCCATCATTTTCACATAGGCGGCTTCGTCCGGGTTGGCCATGTTGAGCCACGACTTTTCCTTGCGTACAGACTTGCTGCCCACTTGTTTGAGCAGGTTGTAGAGGGCGGGCGATGGTTCGTCGACGCACTCGGCATATTCTTCATCGTCAGTCTGGACCACCCAGCCCATGACGGATGCGTCGCCGAAGGAGCACTCGATCCAGAACTCGCCGTCCTCGGTGACCTCGGCATTGAGCTGGCGCGCGTAGTCCTGGCCTTCCGGCCATTTGCGGTGACCGACGTTCTGTTCGGCGATGCGCACATAGTCCTCGGTCACCTCGGTGACGATGGCAACGTGGCCGGTCATTTCAAACTCGCCGCCTTCCTCCCAGATGAGCAGGCAGCCGGGTTCCGGGTGGCGCAGTGAACCGTTGTAAAAGGACTGCAGGGGCAGGAGCTTGTTGTCGGTGATATGGCGAACGGTTTTCAGCCTGAAAATGTCGTGCGCCATGGCGATGTCATCGAAGACATAGCCGTAATTGGTGTAGAGCCAGCGGCGGGCGAATTCCACGCACTGCCACTTGTGTCCCATGTAAACGCCGTCGCAGTAGCTGCGGTAGGACTGCCGGGTGGGCAGTTCCTCGTCGTCTGCGGTTTCATAATCGCTGGAATAGGCCGGTACGTGGCCGGGGGCGTAGCCAAGGATGGTGCCGAACTTTTCCTTGGGGCGGGACAGGTCGTTCAAAAGCGTAGGCTCCGATGTGAGGCTGTGGTTAAAAGGCCGCGAACATTACTCTTGTTTCAGCACCCTGTAAAGCGGAAACAAAGGCAGGTTTAATCGAACAGGAGCTGGGCGTGAATGATCCTGTCGTAGTTGTTGCGCATGCGAATATAGGGTGTCCAGTTTATGAGGAAATTGGCCAGCGCCTCCCAGAGTGATAACCAGGCGGCAACCGTGAGACCCTGGGCGAAAACGTCCAGGACGACAGCGTCGGTGCCGGCAATTTTTTCGTTGAGGGCAATGGACAGACCGAGGATGACAAGCCCGGCTACGAGGAAAATGAACGAAGTGCGCATCATCTTCGCAAGCTTGCCGTTCTGCAGTTGCTTCTTATAGTTGAAGTAGCTGCGGATACTGTCGGTGAGCCTGGCAATCACGTCGCCATCAGCCGGCTGGCTGAAGCGGAAGCGGAAGCGGATGACGAAATCGGCCTTGCCGATCTCGCTCACGGCACTGACGAGATAGTGGTCAGTTCGTCGTCAAGGTCCTTGCGCACATATGGCGCATTGCGGTCGAAATCGTTGTACAGGTCCTCGACGCGCTCCGTCGTGACGTCGATGATGATGGCGCCGTTTTCGGTACGGGAATCGGTCGAGGATGGATTGGTTCACACGTTTATCGGGCTATTACTCTGTATCGTAGGTATGCCAGTTCTCGTAATCCGGCGGCACGACGCGACCTTCCCAGAGGCTCTTGTTGTTTTCCATGCAGGAATACTCGATCAGGTCGAAGTCGGTCTGTCGCTCGAACACGCGGGTATTGTTCCACGGGTGCGTGTAGTAGATGGGGTCGTCGACGGTGACCACATAGTCCAGGGTGTCGGCGTTGCGCAGGGTGAAACGCTCGGTCACGGTCAGCTGGTCACTGTGGGGATGACCGATCGTGTCCAGGCGTGTCTTGCCGTTGAACTTGTTCGTGGTTACGACCAGTGTGTCGCCTTCCCAGGTAGCTACAGAGTGCCCGTACCAGGCCTCCGGCAGCCGCTGCCCGCGATACATGCCGTCAAGGTTAACCACTTTGAACCAGGTGTTCTGTTCATACAGGTAGCCGAAGTAATCCTTCGTCTGGATGAACTGGATGGGGTCGGGTGAGTTCATCGCGCGCAACAGGCCAAAGGGCAGGCAGGAGCCGGTGTAATCTCCTGCTGACGGATTGTAGTTGTCGAAATTACGCCTGCCTGCTTCGGTGAAAGGCTCCTCACCCGGACCGGTCTGGTTGCGGCCGTTGCCGGCGGCGAGCATGTTGGGTACGTAGGGGCGCGCCCACACGCCGTTGAAATCCGGCTTGCCCCAGGGCAGGCGCGGAATATCGTCCTGGGCCGTTATGCTGAAGCTGGACAGGCCCAGGCAGGCCAGTAACAGGATGCTAAATGTTTTCATTGTCTTCCCCCGTGTTATGTAGGTACCCCTGGCGGACTATTATGTCGGATTGTCCCGGAATTGCGAAACGGCTCAGGGCGAAGAATCACTTTTTTTGCACACGCCAGGTCCGGGTGTGTTTCCACGAGCCTGGTCGCTGGCCTAACGCAGTGGTCTGGCATGGGAAATTCCCGTAACATCGGTCGGCCTGTAGTCATTCGTTTTTTGGGGGAAGCATCGATGCGCGGAATGATTCGCTATTTCTTTCTGTGTCTGGGTATTGTTACCGCGGCGAACATCCTGGCGCAGGACGGTCAGGGTGCGACGGGTGGAGAGGCGCTTTACAACACCCGTTGCTCCACTTGCCATGAAAATCCGGACCCGGAAACCAACACGCATGCGCCGGCTCGCGCAGACATGGCGCGGTTTACGCCCAATTCGGTCTACGCGGCCATGCGTGACGGCCTGATGCGGGTGCAGGCCTCGGGTCTTTCCGATGAAAACATGCGTGCCGTCGCCGCTTTTCTTACCGGTGCGGAAGTGGCGACCCTCGACCTGGAAATCACCGACAATCTCTGCACCGATAATCCACCCCTTGGCAACATCGATCTGGCTCCAGCCTGGAACGGCTGGGGGCCGGACGGTCGCAACAGCCGATACGCCGGAGGCGCCATCAGCCGTGATACGCTGCCAAACCTGCGCCTGAAATGGGCTTATGGTCTGCCGGGCGAAGCCCAGGCACGCGCCCAGCCAGCGATAGTGGCGGGCAGGCTGTTCGTCGGCAATAGCGCTGGCGCGCTCTATTCCCTTGATGCGGAGAGTGGCTGCACATACTGGACCTTCCTGCCGCGAAGCGGTATCCGCAGTGCCGTTTCCGTTGGTCCCTATCGCTACGAGGACGGTAGTGAGGGTTATGCCGCCTATTTCCAGGATGCGCAGGGCAATGCCTACGCTATTAACGCCCGGACCGGACAGGCGCTGTGGGTCAGGAAGGTGGATAACCATCCCAATGTGCGTGGCACCGGCGCCGTCACGCTTCACGAAGGAGTCCTGTATGTGCCCATGAGCGGTGTCGGTGAGGAATCAACTTCCGCCAATCCTGATTATTCGTGCTGCACTTTCCGCGGCAGTGTCACGGCCCTGGATGGGCAGACCGGGGATGTGATCTGGAAGTACTATACGGTACCGGAGCCGCAACAGCGTGGTGTCAGTGCTACCGGTGTGCCGTTGTACGGCCCAGCCGGCGTTGGCGTCTGGAGCGCACCCACCATCGACGACGACCGTGGCCTGCTGTATGTCGCCACCGGTAACGCCTACGCCGATCCTGATCCTGGTACCTCGGATGCCGTGATCGCCATCGACATGGCAAGCGGAGAACAGGTCTGGGTAAACCAGTTGTTGCCCGATGTCTGGATCATGGGCTGCGGCGACGAGGTCAATGCCAATTGTCCTGTTGACGTCGGTCCCGATTTCGATTTTTCCGCCTCACCGCTGTTGACCACTACGGCGTCCGGCAGGCAACTGTTGATCGTGCCGCAAAAGTCGGGCATGGCTTTCGCCCTTGATCCGAACGACGGCGGTGCACTGGTCTGGCAATACAAGGCCGGGCCAGGAAGTCCGGTAGGCGGTGTCTGGGGTGCGGCAGCGGGTAATGGTCTCGCTTACGTAGCGGTCGGCGGTTATATCTTCACCGAAGGAGGCGGTATCCACGGCATCGACCTGGAAACCGGCGCCCGTGCCTGGTACACGCCGCCACAGGACCTGTTGTGTGCTGCCGGTCCTGGCTGCTCTGCAACCCAGTCGGCAGCCGTGACAGCCATCGACGGCGCCGTTTTTTCAGGAGCCGCAGACGGCGGCATGCGTGTTTACGATGCGCAGACAGGGGAGGTGATCTGGACTTTCGATGCCAACCGCTCATTCGAGACAGTCAACGGGGTGGAGGCCAATGGTGCTTCTTTCGATGGACCGGGTCCGGTTATCGCCGGCAACATGGTCTACATGCTTTCGGGCAACGCGGGCTTTGTCGGCCGGCCAGGGAACGTGTTATTGGCGTTTGAAATTCAATAAGGGGTATCGCCAGGCTGGCGCCCGAATTTTTATTTTTTTAATTTTTCTATCTCTTGCGACAGGGCATGCGAGGAATGCGTGTCGGTGACAATTTTTTCCAGCACACGTACCCGTTCTTCCAGTGCGTTGGCGCGGTCGTCTCTGTCGGCCAGTTCGGCCGCATGCTGGTGTTCGAATGCATCACTGCCGCCGCGGCCGCGATGCTTGAGTTCAACCAGCTTGTAAACGGTTACCGCGATAACCATGATCACGAACAGGCCGATCACTTCATCGCTCATGCTTGTTTCCTCCGGTTGTCGATTTCATGGGCAAGCATTCCATGCCAGTACGCTGTTAAATTCCCATAATTTGGTGGTTATTACCAGCATGCTCACAGTGTGAGAAGCTGATTTTTTCTGATTCGCCAAAGTGCCTGATGCAGTAACAGCGTACCGTCAAAAAATGGCCGTGTAGGGCAGTGCCGTGCCAATACGACCAAGGTAATGATCGAGGGACTCACGCAGAAACAGCTTGTGGTCACGCGGGTGAATGGACAGGCGCACGGGCCTGTGCTGGCTGCCCAGTCCGAAGTTGAATGCATTCCAGTATTTCAGGCTGACCGCCCTGAAGGTGGTGTCCGCCTCAAAACCCAGCAGGGGCAAGCGTACCTCACGGCCACTGGCGCTGTCATATAGGCCGGACATGGTTTCGAAATAGCGGAAGGGCATGGCTTCCAGGCGTGACCTCGGCATGCTGCCCATCGCCCATGCTGGGGGGACATAGAGATCTGGCGCTGCCAGTGATTGCCGGAGGAACCAGGCATGACAATCTTCCATGATGCGCGTGATGTCGTCGGTGGAAAGGCTCAGGTGTTCCGCGGCCATGCGCGAAATCAGTCCCGAATGAAAATGGTGGTAGAGCGTCTTGACCTGCCTTACACGGTGATGCCAGCCATGACCGGCCAGCCGGTAACCGGCATTCTGGAATTCATGCAGTGCCTGTAATTCATGGTCGGCCCAGTCGAGGCCCGGCACAACCAGCAGGGTGATGGACTCTGGCGCCAGGTGTGCCATTTTACCCAGGAGTTCCCTGACATTGCCTATCGCGTGCGGCATGACGTCATGGATGGAAACGATGGCGTGCTTCGGTTTCATGGATGCTTTTAGGCGTAATCGCGGATGGTGCCCTTGAGTATATGGTACCAGCGGCTCATCACGTCCTCGTTCCAGGTGATGGCGAGACTGTTGCCGCTGCGGGCAATATTGCGGCGTTCCTCGGGTGTCTTGCGCAATACCGCTTCGATGGCACGGGTCAGTCCGGATTCGTCGATGATGATCAGGCCCGGCAACAGCCGGTTCCAGTGCGTGATACCGCAGCCACTCGACACGAAGACCAGTTTTTCCCGGCACATGGCTTCCAGCGCGATGGTGCCAAAAGTTTCGAAATGCGACGGCAGCAGCAGGGCATCATGCTCATCCAGTGTTTTGCGCAGGTCACTGCGGCTGAGCCAGCCAAGATATTTGAGGTTGGCGAAGCGTCCAACCGCCTGCTCCACATCGGGCCTGAGCGGGCCGTCGCCAGCCACGCTGAACTGAATGGCCGGAAAATCCTCCACTGCCTGCAGCAGGGCTTCGATATTTTTCTCCTTGGCCAGGCGTCCGGCGAACAGGCAGCTTTGCAATTCGCCTTTATGGGGTTTGTAAGCGGGAAGGATGAATTCGGATGATACTGGTGTGCCAATCAGCCGGGTCTCGGGTGCACCCATTTTCCTGGCCTGTTCCAGGATGGGTTCGGCATTGCCGAGTACGGCCTCGGTATGGCGGAAGAGGAAGCTGTTGGAAAACCTGAAATAGTGTTCGACGATCTTGCCTTGAAGCGAATTCGGCCAGTACAGCTCGGTCAGTTGCTCGAACGAGGTATGCATGCCTGTGAGGTAGGGCACCTTGTGCCTGCGGGCCAGCCAGGCGCCGCAGATGCCATAAACACCAGGAGTGGCGATGACGACCACGTGGGGCCTGAACTCCCTGAACAAGGTATTGAGGTGCCAGATGTTGGGGAAACACAGTTTTTGTGTCTTGTCGCCGGGCAAGGGGAGGACAAGACCCGCCTGCCAGGCGCCCTGGTCGTTGATCGTCGGCGAATAGAGCATGGAGGCTTCCAGCTTGCCTTGCATCTGCTCGAGCAGGTCCTGATAGTAGGCTCCGGCACCATTGCGGGAAGGCGCTGCATCGGAAATAGCCAGCAGGCGGGTATGGTTGATATTGGACAGCGACATGCTTACGCGGGAGTGTTTTCCTTGCTGGTGGCTGCATACAGCGCACTCCACACATGCTGGAAGCGGTCCTCGATGATGGCCTCCGTCAGGGAGAACTCGGCGAGAGTGTAACGATGGCTGCTCGTATGTTTGCCCCCTTCCCGGGCGCGGGCAACGGCTTCCAGGCTGGCGGCAGACTTAGGCATGGCAAGAAAGGCGAACAGGGAGGTCACGGCATTAGGCAGGTCGGACTGCAGCATCGCCATCGGCAGGAAATAAACCCGTTTATCCCGGCTGTATTTAAGGAGTTGCGAGTAATAGTGGTGTAACAACCCGATCATGGTGTTCTGTATTTGCGGTGACAGCTTGCCGCTTCCCAGGAACGACATGACCGGGCGAAGCGAACTTAGCTGCGAGGGTAACACTTCCGCGGGTGGGCGGGTACAGGCAATAATTCTCGCGCCTGGAAAATTATCCAGCAGCGACTGCACCAGGGAGGTGAAGGACGGGTTCTTGCTCAGGATGCGCAGCTCCTCGCCGTGGTAAAAGAGGTGTTTCTGCAGACAGCGTGCATAGAAAATCAGCACGGTCCTGCGATACCAGGCGGGCAGTTTCATGTCGAACCAGGCGAGCCGCCAGAAATGGCCGGCGCGCGGGCAGGCGAAGGCAACCAGCAGGCAGGCCATGAGCGGCAGCAGCAAGAGGAAATCCTCTTCCGGCTCCTGCAGTCGGATCCGGTGAATGTCG
Organism: Pseudomonadales bacterium; assembly: GCA_023257855.1. Classification (GTDB taxonomy): domain Bacteria; phylum Pseudomonadota; class Gammaproteobacteria; order Pseudomonadales; family Pseudohongiellaceae; genus Eutrophocola. The sequence continues at coordinate 9,198 of JALRBG010000239.1, forward strand.
TCCATGGCGCGAAACAGTTTGCGCCGCACGGCGATTACGGCATTTTCCACTGGCTGGAGCAGTCTGCCCAGCGTCCTGTAAACATACCGTTCGCTTATCGACGGAGCCAGCAGTGCTTCCCAGGTTGCCAGCGTTGTGAAACGGTCATCGTTGCCGAGCAGTCGCTGCAGGTAGGTCGTGCCGCTGCGGGGAATGCCGAGAATGAAGACCGGTTCGCGAATCACGACACGCCGGTAGCGGAAAAACAGCAGTTCATCCAGCAAGTGACCGATGACATGAATGACGGAAAGCAGCGAGAGCGTGAGCCACAATACAATGAACAACGGCAGTCGTTTCCAGACATGCCGCATGCCTTCGGCCGGCACGGCAAACAGCAGGTACATGCCCATTGCGGGAATGGCCGCCAGGTGCAGGAGCAGTGCGACAATCATCATCAGCCCCTGAGCAGGTAGCTTTCGCCGGGATCCAGTTTGTCCCTCATCCCGAGCAGAACCACGACGTCACCGACCTGCAGCAGCAGGTCAGGATGCTCCGCTGTGGCCATGATCAGCGTGTCGCGATGAACTTCAAGGATGCTAACGCCTTCGGGCGGCTCAAGTTCCCGCAGTAGTTTGCCGCAGGCGAAAGCCTTGCGCGGCAGGCGCACGGCATGGATTATTTCCGCGGAGCCGCTTTCGCGATCCATGAAGCCCATGCGTTCGCCGTGGTAGAAACCCTTCATCATCCGGTAGCGGTCGCGCCGGGCCTTGTCGATGATGCTGTGAATCATGCGTGTAGGGTATTGCACCATCAGCAGGATATGCGATACCAGGGTCAGGCTGGCTTCATGGGTTTCCGGAATTACTTCAAGTGCACCGGATGCGATCAGTTTGTCGAGATGGGCATCATCGCGTGTTCTTACAAGCACCGGGACGTCCGGATTGATCTCTTGCATATTATCGAGAATTTTCGTGGCCAGTTCGGGTTTGTCGAAAGTAATGACCACGATGCGTGCGTCACCGGCGCTGGCTGCCTTGAGAATGTCGATACGGCTACTGTCACCATAGTAAATGGGTTCATCGACTGTGCTGGCTTCACGTATGCGCACATCGTCGGTCTCCAGTACCGCGTAGTCGATATTGAGCGGGCGCAGGAAGCGCGCAATGGTCTGGCCGACGCGGCCAAAGCCCAGGATCAGTATGTGGTTCTTCTTGTCGAGTTCTACGAAGGTGGTCTTGTCCTCGACATGTTCCAGGGTTTTCTTGCAGATTCGCAGGTACGCGGAATTCACCAGGCGGGGGCCATGCCGTATGACCAGCGGTGTCAGTACCATGCTGATTATGACGACCGTGATCAGATTTGATGCGGCTTCCTCGCTGATCAAAATATTGCGTACGGCAAGTGCCAGCAAGGCAAACATGAATTCGCTGCCCTGTGCGAGAGCCATGCCTGAGGGCACGGCTGCGCGCCAGGACTCGCCCATCGCCTTGACGACCCCGGTGACCAGCAATGCCTTGCATGCGATCAGCAGCATGCCGGCAAGCAGCAGGTAGGGCCAGTACTCGGCGAGCAGGCTAAGGTCGACCAGCATGCCTATGGTGATGAAGAACAATCCGAGTAGCAGGTCGCGGAAGGGGCGTATGTCGGCTTCGAGCTGGTGGCGAAAGCGTGTATCACCCAGCATCATGCCGGCGAGGAAGGCACCCAGCTCCATGCTCAGCCCGATATTGGCCGTGAGCATGGAGGACAGCAGCACGATGACGAGTGCGGACAACACCAGCAATTGGTCAGACTGCTGAGTGGCGATCTCACGCAGCAGTCGCGGCAGCAGGTAGCGGCCGGTCAGGAAGAATACGCCAAGCAGGATGATGCCCTGGCCGGCAGTGATTAAAATGCCCGGCAGGGAGAAGCCTTCGAGCTGGCTTGACGCCAGGGGTACGGCGATCAGCAGCATTACAGCGACCAGGTCCTGGAAGAGCAGGATGCCGATAGCGATCTCGCCATGGCGGGTCTTGAGAATGCCAAGGCTGGTCAGCTCCCGTGAGACGATGGCCGTGGATGACAGTGAAAGGCCGCCGGCAAGGATGGCAGAGATTTGCCAGGGCAGCCCGAACAACTGCAGCACCAGGAAAAAGAAAACGGTACATATCGCCACCTGCAGGCTGCCGAGCTTGAACACCGTGTTGCGCAGTACGATCACACGGGGCAGTGAGAATTCCAGGCCGAGAATAAAAAGCAGGAAAGTCAGGCCCAGTTCGGCGATGGCGGTCAGTTCTTCCGGGTCCGTGATGACTCCAAGTCCCGTAGGCCCGAACAGAGCACCGGTCAGGATGAACGCCAGCAGTGAATTGATGCGCACCCGGTACAGCAGGATGATGAGCAGCGTGGATGTGCCCAGCAGCAGTAATACCGAGGTCAGCAGGGTAGATGTTTCGCCGTGCAACGGTCGACTTCCTTTTGTGCGAATGGATTGCCAGGGCAATAATTTACCGTATATCGGCGCCCGGCGCCCCTCGATGCACCGGTTTCAGCAAATTGTGAAGGAAAAGTCAAAGTCTGCTTGAATAAAGTGCCGGAACTGCCTGTCCCCGTGGAAAAAACCACGGATTTAATGTAGAGTGCGCTGACTGGAATTTCTGCCTGAAGTACCAGCAATACCGGCGTCTTAACCGGACGTCCAAAGCAATCAAGACACTAGGAAATTTGAGTGAATTCCGGAGCGTTAATATCAGAAGGTGTAAATCTGATGTTGCTGGGAATGGGCACCGTATTCGTGTTCCTGACCCTGCTGGTGATCGTGACATCTATCATGTCTTCACTGGTGCAAAAATACGGGGCTGTTCAACCCGCAGTCCTGAAGACTCCCGGAGCAGCGGGGCAGCTTGACGAAGCAACCCTGCTCGCCGTCATCAGCGCAGCCATTCACGCGCATCGCTCGAAGCAGTAACACGCGAAAAGCTGTTAGCTAGAGTTTGCTGTTATTTTTGGATGTACTCACTGTACCAGCAGAAATGTTGTCAGTCTGCATAGCAGACATATCCACGATGAAAATGGGTTATTCCGATGATTGAAGATAGATCACCAGTTGGCATAACAGAACTCGTCCTGCGTGACGCCCACCAGTCGTTGATAGCGACTCGGTTGCGGCTGGAAGACATGCTTCCCATCGCCGATAAGCTCGACAAGGTAGGATACTGGTCGGTGGAATCCTGGGGCGGGGCTACCTTCGATGCCTGTATCCGTTACCTCGGCGAGGATCCCTGGCACCGCATCCGTGAACTGAAAAAAGCCATTCCCAATACCCGCCACCAGATGTTGTTCCGCGCCCAGAATATCCTGGGTTATCGCCACTACGCCGACGATGTTGTCGAAAAGTTCTGCGAGCGCGCCCATACCAATGGCGTCGACGTGTTCCGGATTTTCGATGCCATGAACGACCCCCGTAATTTCGAGACTGCCATAAAGGGCGTGAAGAAAGTGGGCGGCCACGCCCAGGGCGCGCTTTCATATACTGTCAGCCCCGTCCACACCCTGGATACCTGGCTCACCCTGGCACAGCAGCTCAAGGACATGGGTGCAGACACCATCTGCATCAAGGACATGGCGGGACTGCTGCGGCCCTATGTCTGTTACGAACTGGTGACGCGCCTGAAGAAGGAAGTCGGTTTGCCGGTACATATGCAGAGCCACGCGACTACCGGAATGGCCACACCGACCCTGGTCAAGGCCGTCGAGGCCGGTATCGACAATATCGATACAGCCATTTCCTCCATGAGCATGACCTACGGTCATCCGGCTACCGAAACCCTCAATGCCATTTTCGAGGATCTGCCGGGCGACCCCGGATTCGATCTGAAGCTGCTGGCTGAAATCGCCGAGTATTTCCGCGGTGTACGCAAGAAGTACGCCAAATTCGAGGGTGCCCTGAAGGGTGTCGATGCCCGCATTCTGCTGGCACAAGTGCCGGGCGGCATGCTTACCAACATGGAAAGCCAGCTGCGTGAGCAGAACGCCACTGACAAGATGAGTGAAGTCCTGAAGGAAATCCCCCGTGTGCGGGAAGACCTTGGAACGATCGCGCTGGTAACGCCGACTTCGCAGATCGTGGGTACCCAGGCGGTCATCAATGTCCTTTCCGGCGAGCGCTACAAGACCATCACCAAGGAATCTGCCGGCATCCTCAAGGGGGAATACGGGGCCACCGCAACGCCGGTAAACAAGGAGCTGCAGGCAAAAGTGCTCAATGGTGCCGAACCCATCACCTGCCGGCCGGCGGACCTGTTAAAGCCCGAGCTTGAGTCCCTGACCAGCGAGTTGCGCAAGAAGGCGAAAGAGGAAGGTTTCAGGATTGAAACCGGCGAGCGCGAGATCGATGACGTTCTGACTTACGCCCTGTTCCCGCAGATTGGCCTGAAGTTCCTCAAGAACCGCGGCAACCCGGATGCCTTCGAGCCTGCTCCCACCGGCGAGGAAGCGAAACCGGCGTCGGTACCGGCCAAGACCAAACCTGGCGAGCCCAGTGTCTATTCGGTCAACGTCAACGGCCAGACCTACGTGGTCCAGGTGTCTGAAGGCGGTGACATCAGCCAGATTCAGCCCTCAGGCCGGGCCAGCGACGCACCTCCCAAAACCAGCGAATCCTCCACCCCCGTCAACAAGGGCGAGCCCCTGCTTGCGCCGCTGGCGGGCAATATCTTCAAGGTGGATGTCACCGTTGGCCAAAAAGTGAGAGAAGGGGAGGTGCTCATCATTCTCGAAGCGATGAAGATGGAAACCGAGGTGAAGGCGCCCCAAGCAGGCACCGTTCGCAGTATCAAGGTGGCAGAAGGCAACGCGGTGGCGGTCGGTGACGAACTGCTGACCATCGGTTAAGCATTTGTCCACAGTAATCACTCAATAGTCGACTGATGGAAAGTCTCCTGCAGCTGTTTCGTGATTCGGGCCTCTACCAGCTCGAAGCCGGCCAGTTTGTCATGATCCTGGTTGGCCTGCTGCTTGTCTTCCTGGCTATACGCAAGAAATTCGAGCCCTTGCTGCTCCTGCCGATCGGTATGGGCGCAATACTGGTCAATATTCCGGGAGCCGGATTTCTCGCGCAGCCGGTCTATGATGCCGCCGGACATATCGAGAGCCCGGGCGGTATTCTCTACTATATATATGAAGCTGGCATCGCCACCGGCATGTTCCCGCTGGTGATCTTCATGGGCGTGGGTGCCCTGACGGATTTCGGGCCCTTGCTGGCCAACCCCCGGACACTTTTCCTGGGTGCGGCGGCGCAGTTCGGTATTTTCACCACGGTGATCGGCGCCATACTCCTGACCCAGATGGGTATGATGGATTTTACCCTGGCGGATGCCGCGGCTATCGGCATCATCGGCGGCGCCGACGGTCCCACCGCCATTTTCGTGTCCTCGCGCCTGGCACCCGATCTCCTTGGTGCCATCGCCGTGGCCGCCTATTCCTACATGGCGCTGGTACCGCTGATCCAGCCGCCGATCATGAAGGCGCTCACCACTGTCGAAGAGCGCAAGATACGCATGGAACAGTTGCGTCCTGTTTCGCAGCGGGAAAAGATCATCTTTCCGCTCAGCCTGCTGGTGCTGGTGGCCCTGTTCCTGCCCACCGCTGCACCGCTGCTTGGTATGTTCTGTTTCGGCAACCTGATGAAGGAAAGCGGGGTGGTGGAACGCCTCAGCGACACCGCGCAGAACGCCCTGATCAATATCACGACCATCTTTCTTGGCCTGGGCGTGGGTTCAAAGCTCAGCTCCGATGCCTTCCTCAACGTGGAAACGCTGGGCATCCTCGTACTCGGTATTGTCGCCTTCGGCATCGGTACGGCGTCGGGCGTGCTGATGGCAAAACTCATGAATCGCTTCAGCAGCATGCAGATCAATCCGCTGATCGGCGCCGCCGGTGTATCGGCGGTACCCATGGCCGCCCGCGTGGCGAACAAGGTGGGGCTGGAAGCCAATTCGCAGAACTTCCTACTCATGCACGCCATGGGTCCCAACGTGGCAGGGGTGATTGGCTCCGCGGTGGCCGCCGGCGTGATGATCAGCTACCTCGGATAGGCGCGATTCAGTTCAAATTCACGTTCAAACCCGTATGATGGTGTCCATGGAGGGCCCATTCATGCGAAAAGTCATGCGAAAAATCCTTATCCTGCCCGGTTCGACCCTGCTGCTGGTCCTGCTGTGCGGGCAAGTCCAGGCCAATACCCTGCGCTGCGAGCGCGACCTGATCTCGCGCGGCGACAACCAGGGCGAAGTGCTCGCCGCCTGCGGTGAGCCTGTTTTTGCCACCCAGAAAACCATATACCGTTCGGGCATTCCCAACCGGCGCTTCGGGTCATTTTCCGCACTGGGCAGCGGCTACTATGTCGATATCACCAGCCAGGAGCTGATACACCACAACCGCTCCGTCGTGGAAGTTCCCGTGGAAGTGTGGACCTATAATTTCGGGCCGCGCGTATTCATGCGCGAAATCACTTTCATCGATGGCCGGGTGGACCGTATCCGTACTCTGGGCTACGGACACTAAGCACTTTCTGCCTATCTCGCCAACCAGTTCCCCAACTCCTGCGTGTTGTGATACTTTCGTGTAAAACACAGCGAGGGGGACTCCATGGACAAACCACCCGGTGCAGAAGGTCGGCAGGTCAGCCGACGCAATTTGCTTAAATCCGCGGTCTCCGCGTCATCAGTCACCCTGATACCACTGGCGACTTCCTCCTGTTCCACACCCATTCAGCCATCGGGTCTTGTCATTTCCGCTGAAGCCAGGGTGATTCTCGAGACCTTTGTCGACCGCATAATCCCTGCGGATGACAATGGCCCCGGCGCCCTCGACGCCGGTGTTGTTTTATATATCAACAATGCGCTGGCCAACTGGAACAGCAATGAAACCGATATGCTGGTCGAAGGGCTGTTCAACCTGGCCCGTGCCTCGCGGCGCCGTTATGACAAGGAGTTCTCCCTGCTGCCGGCTGCCAACAAGGATGCATTGCTGCGGGACATGGAAGACGGGAAGATCGAAGGGTTTGCCAATTCGGCCCAGGTTTTCAACCGGCTTCACCGCCTGACCCTGGAAGGCATGTTCAGTGACCCGTATTACGGCGGCAACCAGGATTATGCCGGCTGGGACCTGATCGGCTATCCCGGTGCCGTCATGTCGAGCACGCCCGACATGCAGCGCATGGGCTCACGCCTGCCGCCGCTGCACACTTCTGCCTACGGGAGTGATTACGATGGCGATTAACCTGCCGGAAACCGATGTCGTGGTGGTCGGGCTTGGCGCCGCCGGCGGCGTGGCGGTTCTGCCGTTGACCCGCGCCGGCCTGAACGTAATCGGCCTGGAGGCCGGCACCTGGATGAATCCCGGCACCGATTATCACGCCGATGAAATCCATAACAATGTCCGCGCCCTGGTGACCACCGGCAACAAGGTGGCGGGGGAGATTCCCACCGTGCGCCGCTCGCCCACCGAAACAGCGGTGCAGCAGGCGCGACATCCCATGATGAATGCCGTCGGCGGTACATCAATCCATTACCACGCACAGAGCTGGCGCCTGAATCCGTGGGACTTCCGGGCGCGCAGCGCCACCATCGAGCGTTACGGCGCCGCTTACCTGCCCGAAGACACCACCTTGGAAGACTGGCCGGTGAGCTACGCGGACATGGAGACGTACTACGATAACGTGGAGTATGAGGTAGGTGTGTCCGGGGTCGCTGGCAATATCCAGGGCCGGATCAATCCCGAAGGCAATATTTTCGAGGGGCCGCGCCGGCGCGACTACCCGATGCCGCCCTTGCGATCATGCGATTTCCTGGACCACATGCTCGAGGCGGGCAGGTCAGTGGGGTATCACCCATACCATGGGCCGGCGGCGATCAACTCGCAGCCCTACGACGGCAGGCCCGGCTGCCAGTACCACGGATACTGCGACCGCGGCGGCTGTCATGTCAGGGCCAAGAATTCCACGGATGTTTCCACCATTCCGAAAGCGCTTGCTACCGGCAACCTGACCGTAACCGACAATGCCAATGTGCGCCGGATCGAATCCGACAACACCGGCAAAGTGACCGGTGTCACCTATATCCGCGATGGCGAGGAATATTTCCAGCCGGCACGCGCTGTCCTGCTTGGCTGCTATACCTATGAGAATATTCGCCTGCTGCTGCTCTCGCGTTCCCGCTTCTATCCGAATGGTCTCGGTAACAACCGTGGGCAGGTCGGCAGGCATTACTTCGGCCACTGGGACATCCAGGGTGGCACGCTGGTAACAGCGCTGTTTCCTTTCGATATCAATATCTGGTACGGCGCCATAGCCCAGGGCGTCATGGTGGATGACTGGGCGGACGACAATTTCGATCATGGCGGTATGGGCTTCATCGGTGGTTCGAGCTTGCACGTCTATACGGAAAAACATCCCATCGGCGCGGCAGCCATGGGCACCTTCGGCAAGGTGGAGCGGCGGTGGGGTTCTGCATGGAAGGACTTCATCAAGATCAACGCCGGGCGCACCCAGACCGCCTATATCCAGACCAATACATTCCCTTATGAACATACCTGGGCGGACCTCGATCCGAATGTGCGCGATCCCTTTGGCGATCCGGTTCTGCGCATCACTAACGGGCCGAAACGCAATGAGCCCATGGCGGCAGCGCATGCTGCTGACAAGATGGAAGCCTGGTTCCGGGCGGCAGGTGCAACTGATATCGTCAATACCGGTGGTGGTGCAGGGCCGAACCTGTCCACTCATGCCCACGGCGGAACACGTATGGGACTTGATGCCTCCACCAGTGTCTGCGATCCCTGGGGCTTCTCTTTCGAAGCCCGGAACCTGGGATTGATCGGCGGGTCGGTCATGCCGACCGCCGGTGCACGCAATCCCACGCAGACCCTGCAGGCGCTGGCCTGGCGTACGGCGCAGCACCTGGTCGAGGACTGGAACGGAATCACTGCCTGATGAAAGCAGCCCTGTTGTTGTCCCTGTCCTGCCTGTGCGTTAATGGACTGGCCGCCGAGGGTAAGCAGGATCACTACGAGCCGGGCATCGCGTTGCCCGAGGCAGACGGCAAGGCGCTCATCCTGCGGGCATGCACCGGATGTCATACGCTGGAGGGCGTGCCGGCTTACAGCAAGTACTGGGGCTTTGATCGCTGGCTGCCGATGGTAGAGAACATGATCAAGCATGGCGCCGTGCTCGATGAGCGGGAAAAGATTGTAGTGACGCAATACCTGGCACGCCACTTTGGCACGGATGGTTAAAGAGGAAAGAGCAAAGAGGAAAGGAGCAGGAAACCGGGTAGGCCGGAAGAGGCGCGCAGCGCCGATGTCCGGCGTCGTCTCAAGAAACAAGAGTACAGTAGCCTGATTGACAAGCACGCGACGTGCAGGACAGGGGTGACAATGAAAATATTCATAACACTGGTCACATCACTAATGGCCTTGCCGATATTGGCACAGCAGGCCGTGATCGTGCAGACCAACTCACGGGATGAGGTGGTGCACCTCATCGATGCGCAAACCCATGAAATCGTTGGCCAGATCGACGGCATTCCCGTCAATCATGGTGCGGCAGCAGCGCCTGACGGCTCAGAACTGTATTTTTCCAGCGAAGCCAAATTCACCCTGGATGTGGTAGATACAAAATCGCTGGAGATCGTCGCCGAGATAGCGCTCAGCGGCAGGCCCAACAACATTTCCATCGACAGGGACGGCAGCCATGTCTATGTCGGCATCATGCAGGAACCCGGCGGCATCGATGTGATCGATACCAGGCAACGTGAGAAAGTGCATCATATCGACACCGGTTCGCGTGTGCACAACACCTATGTCACACCGGATGGCCGCTTCGTCGTGGCCGGAACCTTCGGTGGCGAGGGCAATCTCGATGTCTTCAGTACCGATACCTGGGAACGCGCCTTCCAGATCTATCCACCCACATCAAGTGACGCCATGGACGGGATTCGCCCGATCGCCTTCGATACGCGCCCGGACGGCTCCACCAGAAACATGTACGTGCAGATTTCCAACGTGCACGGCTTTGCCGTGGTGGATTTCGACACCCATGTCGAGATAGGCCGCGTCATCCTGCCCTCGGTGCCGGAAGACCAGATGGATCCGCCACCCTATAACTCGGCGCCGGCCCATGGCATCGGCGTCGCACCGGACCAGCAGACCATCTGGGTCTGCAGCCGCTGGAACGGCACGGTCTATGCCTATTCCCTGCCGGAGATGAAATTCCTCGGTGGTGTGAAAGTGGGCAGTCATCCCGACTGGATTTCCTTCAGCCCCGACAGCAGGTATGCATACGCCGCCAACGGCGCCAGCGACGACGTGTCGGTTATCGATATCACCACGCTGACGGAAGTGGAAAGGATCAAGGTGGGCAGTGCACCCAAGCGCAACATCAGCGCCATCCTCGCACGCTGACACCCGGTATACAAAACAACTATAAAAACAGGAGTATCACAGTGAAGTATCTGCCTTTTCTTCGCCTGCTTGTTGCAGGCATGTTTCTGGTTCCCGCATTGGCCCAAGCTCAGGTTTCCTGCACCAGGGGCGGCCTGCAACGCGCCACCGATATGTACATCGCGGCACAGACAAGCGGGGATATTTCCGGGCTGCCGCTGCCGGCAAGTGTGGGTTACTGGGAAAATGAAACCCTGATGAACATCAGCGAAGGGCTTATCAATACTCCCATGACCATCAATCACCATCGCAGTCTGCTCGATACCGACTCCTGCCAGACTTTTACGGAAGTAATCGTCACCGACAAGGACAATCCCTACGTGCTGGGCACGCGCCTGCGGGTCAATCATGAAATGATCGCTGAAATCGAGATACTGTGGACCACCACGGGCTACTGGCTGTTCAATGCGGACAACTATCTGCAGTATTCCGCTGCCGAGGACTGGGGTCCAATTCCGGCAGATAATCGTGATTCACGCGCGACACTGGTGAAAGCAGCGAACGCTTACCTGGATGCCTTCCTGGAGGGCAAGATCGACCAGGTGCCCTGGGGTTTTCCCTGCGTGCGGGTGGAAGGTGGCATGTACACGGGGAAGGGACGTCCTGATGACAGCTGTGAAGTCGGCGTGCCAGCTGGCGTCAATATCGCCAATCGCCGCTTTGTGGTTGATGAAGTGATCGGCTCCGTCGTGGTGTACTGCACTTTCGGCACCGGCCGTCCGGGCGGCGGCAGCGGTTCGCCCGATACCCACCTGTTCCGCGTGGAAAACGGCAAGCTGCGCTACGTGCACACACTGACGCATCTGTTGCAGTCGGCATTCCAGGGCGGCAATAACTAGATTGGATTTCAACGCATAAGAAAGGGAAGCCAGGGCTTCCCTTTTTTATTTCCGTCAGAGCGTATCAGAAGAGACGGGCCGGGCCGCGGATGTGTTCCACGTCCTGGTTATTTTCGTTGCACACGTATTCCATGATGTCCCAGTCGGCAGGTTGCAGTCGCGCGGTGAACCGTATGGTGAATGGCTGCCTGTAGGCCGCGGGGTCGATGACGGTGGTGATGTTTTCCAGCGTGTTGTAATCGATGCGGGTGTAGCGCTCGATGGTATGCAGTTCGGTGGAGTGGGGGTTGCCGAGGAAATCGAACCAGGTAAGGTCATTGAAGCCCACAGTGTCGATGACCAGGGTGTCGCCTTCCCACCAGCCGATGGAGTGCCCGTACCAGGTGGGATCGAGTTCCTCTTCCGGCGGATGTTCGCGGCCGTCCATGAATACTTGCCGATAGCTGTGCACGTTGCCCTCGAAGATGAAATACAAGTGCGTGGCCGGGCCATAGGCAGGGGTCTGCAGCATGCGCCAGGGGTAGGGAGCGATGCGGGGTACGCCGGTCGGCAGGCAGTTGGCTTCCGGGTCGTCGGCAGCCATGCGGCCGGCCTTCACGGCGGCGTACTCCTCGGTCAGAAGCATGACTTCACCGGGCATCAGGCCGCCGGCAATGTCGCCCACGGGTCCGCCGCCGGACCAGACTCCGGAAAAATCGGGTGTGCCGTCGGGCAGGCGGGGCGCGGGGCGTATTTCCGCATCCTGCGCTATTAATGAGGAACTAACGAGAACGAAAATTAAAAAGTAAAATAATTTCATTTCTAATTATTATCTGCGCTATTTCGTCCGAAGACTTGTTTGCCGTTGCCGAGTATAACGCTTTCGGCATTGGCCATGTCGGCGCCGCTGCGTGCCATGGAGCCGCTTACGGTGACGTCGTCGCCGACCTGCAGGTCGTTACGGGACCAGCCGGCGCGCCTGAGGAAGTTGGGGCTGCCCAGCTCGATATTCCAGTTATGCACATTGCCGGATTCATCGGTGACATCGACATAGAAGCGGGCGTGGGGATTGGTCCATTCCACCTTGGTGACCTTGCCCGACAGGGTGATCGGCTGGTTGATGTCGTATTGGGCGGCGAACGAGTGGTGCGCTGATACAGACAGGCTGCTTGCCGCGCCGGTCAAAGCCAGCAGCAGGCATACGGCTCTTTTCACTCTTTTACACTGCATGGTCTTCCCCTGACGGTGTGTGGTTGGGGGGAATGGTAATACCACGCCGGAAGGGAGTAAACCGGAATTACCGACCGGTTCCTCCCGGCTAGTTTGGTCAGTTCAACCTGACGCTGATATCGCCAACGCCGACTTCCACATTCATCCGGTTGGAGCCCTTGCCTTCGGCACGGATGCTCTCGGAGATGAACGTGGAATCCTTGCGGATTACTTCACCGCCGCGGACTTTGGCATCGCCCGCGCCGACATCCAGGTCGATGCGGCCGACAGCATTCTCCGGTGCGTAGACATCGATATCACCGACGCCCAGTTCAACATCCAGTTCGGTGGCGCCGATTTCGAGGCGGACCTCGCCGACCCCCATTTCCACCGAAGTGCGGGCCACTACCGGCATTTCCACCAGCCATTCGGCGCTGGCATGCTTTTCATCAAAACTCAGGTAGAGGGTGTCGCCTCGTTCCTTGACCCTGATGTCCATGTCGTCGACGTCAACGCTGCGGCGGAAAAAACCACGCTCACTGGCCTCGATATCCACGGTAATGCGCATTTCCTGATTGTCGGTAGGGACTATCTCGAACCTGCCGACGTTGTTGCTGAACACCACGGTGTCGATGTCATCCAGCTCGAAGGTGTGGCGACGGGTGACCTGTTCATCTGCACGGGCGGTGTCGACCAGAACCATCATCAGGGCGACGCCAAAACTCATCAGGCACAGTTTTTTGAGAAAAATCTGGCTGTTTATCATGTTGATCACTCCTTGTGTTCTTTTCTGTTTCAGTACTTGCCAATACTGCGTTGCCGGCTTCTATGCTGCTTCATGGATCAGCTGCGAGGTCCGGGGCTGCAAAGCCAAACTGATCTAAACTTTCCTATCGTTGCTTAATACTTTAGCAAACACCGTGCCAAATCTAATAAAGTCATTTAAATCAATAAGATAAGTTGATTCGGTGGCGTTTTGCCGCTTGCCGGTCTTGGCGCTCTAAACTAAGAATCGGCGAAAACGCCTAACTGGTATTTCTGCGTGCTTACTGGGTATTATTAGAGGTTCATAAAAACAAAAAGGATTAAACCGGGCACATCCGATTCCGGTTTCCAGTTCTATTAACAGGGGACTCACCATGTCGGGGGATATTCTCGATCGAGCCTTGGCCGCCAAGGCCGTGATAACGATCGTTGCAGCCCTGCTGTTGTCGGGTTGCCAGCAGGAGGGTGGTGCGCAGATAGCGCCGATTGCACCCACACCTGTCGCTGAATCTCTCGAACAGGTCACGACCAAGGCCCTGGATGCCATGGGCATGGCAGGTGTTGGCAGGATCGAATACACAGCCGATGGCTGGGAAGCGTGTCTTGGCCAGCCCTGGAATATCGACGATGGCTGGGCGCGCTGGGCCATCACCGACTACAGCCGCGTCATCGATTACGATACCTTCAACTCCGTCCAGACTGCGCAGCGCCAGGCGGGCATGGATCCCGACAAGCTTGGCGGCTGTGGCGCCCAGCCGGGAGCGGCCGTTCAAACCCAGCGCTCATCCGTCAATGTGTCTTCGCCCTGGCTGCAGCAGTTACAGGTACACCTGACGCCGCCGGGATTCCTCAAGCTTGCCGGCTCGGTGAACGCCGCTGTAATGCGCGGCGATGGCGGGCTGCAGCTGGCGATGGACGTAGACTCCGGCGGCATCACTTATCACCTGGTCGGAAGCTATGGCGATGACTACCTGCTGGACCATGTACTCACCCGGGTCGATGACAGCGTCTTCGGCGACATGGCCTTCGAGGCAGAATTCAATGATTACCGTAATTTCAACGGCGTCGTGTTTCCTGGCCATATCGTGCAGAAGCAGGGTGGATTTGCCACGCTCGACCTGGTTGTGAACAGCGTCGACCCGGCCACCACGACCAGTGCCGAGCCCCCCGAAGGCAGCGGTCGCTTTGGTGGCGGCCAACAGCCGGATTTGCCGCCGTATGAGAGGCTCGGAGAGGGCATCTATGCCCTGCATGGCGCCTATCAGTCCGTGGTGATGGGTTTTGCCGACTTCACAGTTGTGCTCGACGGCCTGCAGAATGATGCCCGTGCGGACGAAATCATCGCCCTGGCAAAAGAGCTGTTCCCGGCCAAGCCCATCGGTTATGTACTGACCACGCACAACCACTTCGACCATGCCAGCGGCCTGCGGCAATTCGTGGCGGAAGGTGCGACTATCTTGACTCATGACACCAATGTCGACTTCTTTGCCGAGGCCCTGGCCAATCCGCGCACCCTGAACCCGGATGCTATTGATACGAGCGGCCTGCCGGTCGATATCCTCGGTGTTGGTGATTTTCTCGCCATCGATGACGGTACCCAGCGCGTGGAATTCCACAAGCTCAGCGGCAGCACCCATGCCGACGACGCATTGATCGCGTTCATTCCGGCCATACAGACCATCGTCGAGGCCGACCTGCTGCAGCCCTGGATCAATCCGGTGTTCGGCGGCGGCGATCATCCTTTCCTGGTGTGGCTTGCCGGTGAGTTGGACCGGCTTGGCATCGACTACGCGCAATTCGTGCCTGTACACAGGCCGGCATCACCGCCACTCATGATAAAGGCGGAGCTGATGGACGCGGTGGGGCGCAACTGAATTCACTTTGATATGCAGGCAATCCGGACAACATTATGAATAGATACTCAGCGGCCATCGCGGCTACAGGACTTTTTTTCTGCGGGCATGCGCTTTCACAGGTGGATGACGAAGTCGCTACCGCGGTCGAGATCGAAGCGCAGGCCAGTTTCACCGAGGAGCAGGTCGCTGCGGGTCTCGCTGCCTACCAGACCAACTGCTCGCAGGGCTGCCACCAGAACGATATGTCCGGCAACGGCCCGATTGCTTCGCTGCGCGGCCCGGCATTCACCAGTGTCTGGAACAACCGCACCGTCGCCGAACTGATTGACGCCATGCGTTCCGCCATGCCGCCCACCAATGTCGGCGGCCTGCCGCAGCAGACATATGTCGACCTGGCCGCCTTTATCATGTCCGCCAACGGCGGTGAAGCAGGGGAGGCCGCACTGCTGGTCGATTCCGCTGCGCGGATCCGGCAGTTCACCACTGCCGGTACACCGCAAAATTTCCAGGCGCCGCTGGCCGGCCCAGAGAACGAGGGACCGACAGGTGTCACCATAGCCGGTGAAGTGCCAAATTACCGACCGGTCACGGAAGCCATGCTGCGCAATCCCGATCCTGCCGACTGGCTGATTCACCGCGGCAATCGCAAGGCGTGGAGCTACAGCGCACTCGACCAGATCGACCGCGGCAATGTCAGTGGATTGCAGTTGCAATGGGTGTGGGCGCTTGGCAACCAGGGTGGCAGCCAGCTGTCACCGATCGTGCACGACGGCATCATGTACATCTTCAATCCCGGCAACAAGATCCAGGCCCTGGAAGCCGGTTCCGGCGATCTTATCTGGGAGCACAGCCTTGGCGGGCGCACCGGCACCATGCGTGGCATGGCCATCTATGAGGACAAGTTGGTCGTGAACACGCCGGATGCGCGTATTGTTGCCCTCAGGGCGGTGGACGGCGAGCAGATCTGGGAAACACTCATCGGCGAAGGCTTTGGCAATTCCAGCGGCCCGTTGGTGGCAGACGGCAAGGTATTCACCGGCATGGGTAACTGCCTGCGCTTCCGCCCGGAAAAATGCTATGTCAGCGCCTATGACGTCAATGACGGTCGCTTCCTCTGGAAGTTTGAAACCGTGGCCAGGGCCGGAACCGAGGAAACGGATTCCTGGGGAGGTATTGACGATATGTTCCGGGCCGGCACCGACACCTGGATCACGCCCACCTACGACGACGAACTCGATATCCTTTACATCGGGGTATCCCAGCCGAAACCCTGGATGCCGGTCAGCCGCGGCATGACCGTGTTCGACGACGCGCTGTATTCCAACGCCACGCTGGCACTGGATCCCGATACCGGCGAGCTCATCTGGTATTACCAGCATGTTCCCGGCGAAGTGTTCGACCTGGACGAAGTGTTCGAGCGTATGCTGGTGGATATCGACGGCGAGAAAGTGGTGTTCTCCGTCGGCAAGCACGGCATTCTCTGGAAGCTTAACAGGGAAACCGGCAAGTACATCGACCATGCCGAGACCGTCCTGCAGACCGCGTTTGATTATTTCGATCCGGAAACCGGCCGTCCCCAATACCGTGCCGATGTCATCGAATCCGGCATGGGGGACTGGCTGGAAGTCTGCCCCTCATCAGCGGGCGGCAAGAACTGGCACGCTATGAGCTATCATCCGGGTACTTCGCGACTGATCATTCCGCTCAGCCAGAGCTGCCTGCGGCAGCGCGCCACGGAACTGGATTTCGTGGAAGGCGGCGGCGGGGCCGGTGTGAACCGCGACTGGTTCCCGATGCCGGGTACCGATGGCAATGTCGGCAAGCTCGCCGCCTATGACGTGCGCACTCTGGAAGAATTATGGTCGGTAGAGCAGCCTGCGTCCTTTATGACCGGTATCCTGAGTACCGCCGGTAATGTCGCCTTTGCCGGCGACATGGATCGGCGTTTTCGCGCCTTCGACGTGGAAACGGGTGAGGTGCTGTGGCAAACCCGGCTCGGTACATCCGTGCAGGGTTTCACGATCACGTTCAGTATCGACGGCCGGCAGTACGTGGCCGTACCGACGGGGCTGGGCGGCGGCAGTCCGCGTATCGTACCATCACGGCTGACCCCTGAAATTCACTACCCGGATACCGGCAACGCATTGTATGTGTTTGCCTTGCCGGAATAACGGGGCTACCAGAAACGCGTATAGCTCGGCATCGGCGCTAACAGTGCCGTATGCCGACGATGTAAAATCGCTCATGGCATTACTGTAACCTGACTTCCTGCACATGAAATTTTCCAGCTTTGGTGAAAAGTACACCGGCCGCTCCGGCATCGTCGATCTGATGGCGGACCTGGGCGAGGCCTTGCACACGCGTCCCGACATGATTTCCATGGGCGGCGGTAACCCGGCCCGCATTGCCGCCGTCGAGAAAATCTATAAAGAGCATCTTGTGCAACTGCTTGAAGCACCGGATGGCGCTTACGAAATACTCGGTAAATACCAGTCGCCTCAGGGGGACGAGCGCTTGCTGAAGCAGCTTGCCGCACTGTTGCGGGATGAATACGGCTGGCCGGTGACCGACCGCAACGTGGCCATCAGCAATGGCGGGCAGTCAGCATTTTACGTGTTGTCGAATTTGCTCGCCGGGCGTTTTTCCGATGGAACGCACCGGCAGATACAGTTTCCATTGGTGCCTGAATACCTGGGTTATGCGGATGCCGGGCTGGAAGCCGATTTTTTCACCGCGACCAAGCCAGCCATTGATATACTCGATGACCACATATTCAAGTATCGCGTAGACTTCGACAACCTGGTGGTTCCTGATACCACGGCGGCATTCTGCGTCTCGCGCCCTACCAACCCGACGGGCAACGTACTCACCGATGCCGAGATCAGCCAACTGGACAAGATCGCGGTGGCAAATGACATTCCGCTGATCATCGATGGCGCTTATGGCACGCCGTTTCCGAATATCATCTTCAATGAGGTCAGCCCTTACTGGAGCGAGAACACCATCCTGCTGCTGAGTCTGTCCAAGCTGGGGCTGCCGGGTGTGCGTACCGGTTTCATCGTGGCCTCAGAGGCACTCATCCAGGCCTACGCCACGGCCAACACCATTCTCAACCTCGCCTGCGGCAATGTCGGGCCTGCCATCGCCGGCCGCCTGTTTGAAAATCGCGAAGTACTGACAATAAGCAGCAAGATGATCATGCCGTACTATCGCGACCGTGCGCTGAAGACCATGGAGCTGTTCATTGAGGCGCTCGGCGATATCCCCTGCTATGTGCACAAGCCCGAGGGTGCTATATTTCTCTGGTTATGGTTTCAGCAGTTGCCGGTAACCAGTGCCAGGCTGTACGAGATCCTGAAAGCAGCCGGCGTGCTCATCATACCGGGTCATGATTCGTTCGCGGGGCTGGAAAACGACTGGGCTCATGCACATGAATGCATTCGTGTCTCCTATGCGCAGGATGACGCGCAGGTGAGAAAAGGCGTCGAGATTATTGCGAGGGAAGTGCGGAAGTTATACGAGAAGGCCTGAAGAACAAGGAGCAAGGAACAAGGAGCAAGGAGCAAGGGAGTATACTTTTATGATTTCAGTTATTCTTGCTAGTAACAGTATTAAAGGGGATATAACAAATGAAAAAAATATTACGGCTTCTGTGGAGCTTCATTCGTTGCTCCTTGCTCCTTGCTCCTTGCTCCTTTCTATGGGCACAGGAACATTCCTACGCGCCATCCGATATCGAGAATGGCAGGGGCCTCTACCAGGCCAATTGCCTCGGCTGTCATGGTGACGACGGTGACCAGGTGGAAGGTGTCAGGTTCACCAGCGGCCGCTTCCGGCGCGCGAGTTCGGACGAGGACCTCATTCGCCTGATCCGGGAAGGCATACCCAACACCCTGATGATTCCGAAAACCAACCTGTCCTATGGTGACACTCGCGCCATCGTCGCCTTCGTGCGCTCGTTGCCGACCGGCGGGGGGATGGCAAGGGACGACCGCGAGGTGCGCATTGGTGATGCAGCGCGGGGGGAAGCCCTGTTTTTCTCCAATGAGACGCTTTGCAGTGAATGTCATGGCGTCAATGGCGGCGGCAACCTGGTCAGCCCGGACCTCGGTAATATCGGCGCCATCCGCACGCCCGGCGCCCTGGAGGAAGCCATCCTGGAGCCGCTGGCAGAAGTGCGCGCCGGCCAGCGCATGTACCAGGTTATGGATCTGGAGGGGCGGGTCACCGTAGGCCTGCTGCTCAACCAGGATACCCATTCCGTGCAATTGCTCACGGAAGACCAGCGCCTGAGGGCATATATGAAACAAGACCTGGGCAGTCACGGATTCATCCCGTCACCCATGCCGTCCTATCTCGACGTGCTGTCGGACAATGAGGTGGCTGACCTGGTGGCCTACATGATTTCGCTCAAAGGGGAACAATAATGAACAACATACTGAAGCCCGTCGTTTTTATCACTTTGGTCGTTGGTTCCCTGAATGCATTCGCTCAGGTGACTCCGGCCCGCATCCTCAATGCCGGTTCCGAGCCACAGAACTGGCTGCTCTATGGTGGGGATTATGACAGTCAGCGGCATTCTGACCTTGAACAAATCACGAAAGCCAACGTCGATACACTTGAATTGAAGTGGGTGTGGCAGAATCGCGGCCGTGACGGTGCCGCGGAAAAATTCGAGGCCACGCCGCTCGTAGTGGATGGCGTCATGTATACCGTCGCGGCGCCCAACACCATGGTTGCCATCGATCCGCTCACCGGCCGCCTGTTCTGGCAGTATGCCTACACACCGCTGCCGGAAGCCCGCGTGTGTTGCGGTCGCGTCAACCGCGGCCTGGCGATGCATGGGCACAGCCTATTCATGGGCACCATCGACGGCAAGCTGGTGAAAGTGGATTCGCGCACCGGTAAGCCGGAGTGGATCATCGACGTGGCCGATCCGGAACTGGGCTATGCCCTGACCCTGGCACCGCTGATTATCGGCGACAAGGTCATCGTTGGACCTGCCGGCGGTGAGTACGGCATCCGCGGCTATATCGTCGCTTACGACGTCGACAGCGGCGAGGAACTGTGGAAATTTCACACCGTTCCCGGTCCGGGCGAACCCGGTTTCGAAACCTGGGAAGACCCGGAACAGGAAGCCTGGAAGATAGGCGGCGGTTCCATCTGGCAGACCGGCTCCTACGATCCCGAACTGAACCTGACCTACTGGGGTGTCGGCAATCCGGGTCCCGACTGGAACGGCGATTCCCGCCCCGGCGACAACCTGTATACCGAATCGGTGGTCGCATTGAACGCGGACACCGGGGAACTGGCCTGGCATTACCAGTTCACGCCGCACGATGAAATGGATTACGACTCCACCCAGGCCGCCGTGCTGGTGGACCTCAACTGGCGCGGTGAAGACCGCAAGGTGATGCTGTGGGCGAACCGCAACGGCGTGTTCTATGTGCTGGATCGCGCCACTGGCGAATTCCTGCACGGTTCACCGTTCGTGGAAGTAAACTGGATGAGCGGTTTCGACGAGAACGGCCGTCCCATTCGCGCGCTCTACCCGACGGAAGAGGGCACCTTCATCATGCCCAACAACCAGGGCGCCACCAACTGGTATCCGCCGTCCTATTCACCGGTGACTGAGCTGTTCTACATGCCTGCCTGGCTGGACACCTATTCCGTGTACACCAAGCGGCCGGTGGAATACACGCCGGGCCAGCAGTATGTCGGCGCTTTCCCGACCATGGCCATGCCGGCGCTCGGGGTCAACCCGGTCAACCAGCGCACGCCGGAAGAGGGGCTTGGCGCCATCCAGGCCATCAATCCGCAGAACGGCGAGATCGTCTGGCGCCATGTCATGAGCAACGTGACTGACAGCGGCGTACTCAGCACTGCCACCAACCTCGTGTTCGCCGGCGGTCGTGAAGGACATTTCTATGCCCTGGATGCCGAAACCGGTGAGGAGCTGTGGCGCGCAACCCTGGGCGGGCAGATCGCCAGCGGCCCCATGAGCTACGCCATCGATGGCAGGCAGTACGTGGCCATCTCGGCGGGTGCGGGGTTGTTCGTGTTCGGCCTGCCTGACTAGGAGCAGACAGATGTACCGGGTGCTGGGCTTTCTTGTTTTATTCTGGAGCGGCGTGTTGCTCGCTGACCAGGAAGACCCGCAACTGGAAGACCTGTTCGCGGAGCTGAAGCAGGAGACCGACGTCTTTCGTGCCAACAGCATCGCGAACCGTATCTGGGATATCTGGGTGCGCCACGAGGATCCCCAGGCCGCAGGGCTGATGCAACGCGGCATTTCCCAGATGAATGCCAACGACCTGTACTCCGCCCGGGAGACCTATACCCGCCTCATTGCGATGAAGCCGGATTTTGCCGAAGCCTGGAACAAGCGCGCCACCATCTACTGGATGCTGGGCGATTACGACGCGTCCCTGAAGGATATCGAGGAAGTGCTAAAACTCGAACCCTGGCATTTCGGTGCCTTGTCAGGCAGGGGGCTGGTCTACATGGATCGGGGCGATTACTTCCTGGCCCGCGGCGCCTTTCTCACACTGCTCGAAGTCTATCCGGCCATGCCTGGCGTGAAAGACACCATTATGCAGCTTGAGCAGGTGCTCAGGGATGGCGCTGTATAAAAGTGACAATGTCTTCTTGTGCTTCCAGCGCACAATAAAAAACCCGGCAGTTGCCGGGTTTTTTATTGAGCTGTTGTGCCTTACATGGGGGGCGTTGCTTCTTCCTTGCCCGCATGCATTGCAACCTTGCGTGGTGCGGTTTCCACCATGAAGAGTGCCACGATGAATCCCAGTACCAGGCCGCAGGCAGCGAAGTAGATCGCTGACCGCAAACCGTATTCGGTGGCCAGGCCGCCGGCAATGATGGGGCTGATGCCGCCACCGATGAATTCACCGGCGAAGATCACGAAGCCCGCCATGGATGCCAGCATGCCCGGAGGCGCCGCTTCTGCAGCAACCGGGCCGGCCAGGATGGCCAGTGCGGCAAAGTTGAACAGGGATGAGAAGAACAGCAGGATCCACAGGACCGTGGTGCTTTCCGGGCCGGTCTGCGAGAAGGTGTACAGGAACACCGCCGCCAGGATATACGAGGCCAGGGTGGTAATCTTGCGACCGAGGATGTCAGACAGCGCCGGCATCGCGAACTGGCCGATACAGCCACCGACACCGACAGCGGAGAAGACGTTTGCTGCGGTCAGCGGATCCAGCCCCAGGCCACCGGCGACTTCAGGTGCGGTCAGGTAGGCAAAGAGCAAGGCTGCGATCACGAAGATGCCGCCCATGGCGCAGATGAGGGTCAGCGGCGCCACCTTGGCATTGCGATGGCCGAACATGCCGAACACCGCACTGAATCCCAGCGATTCGTTGGCGCCACCCTTGCCGGCTTCGGCGGCCTGCTTGAGCGGCTCACGGATGACGAACCACATGATGACGGCAATCACGATACCCGGAGCGCCCACCAGCATGAACACCACCGGCCAGTTGTAGCTTTCCAGGAGGTTGGCCGCAATGATCGGGGCCAGCGCCAGGCCAAACAGTGAGATCATGCACTGGAAGATACCGTTGTTAAGACCCCGTCGAGAGGGTTTCGATGCTTCCACCGCTACCGCGACACCGGTCGAGGCGACAGGGCCTTCGGCAAGACCCATGATCACGCGCACGATGACCAGCATCATGACGGAAGTGGCCAGGCCGCTGAAGGCGGACATCAGCGAGAAGATGATGATGGCGGGCACCAGGACGGCGCGGCGTCCGAGTTTGTCTGCCATGAAACCCATGATGAAGGCGGAAACACCCCAGGCCATGCCGAGATAACCTGCGAGCTGGCCGCCCTGTTCGGGTGTCAGGCCCAGGTCCATGCCCATGGTGGAGTTGGGTGACTGCAGGATCACGGGAAGAATGAAGCGGTCCAGACCGACCAGGCCGAAGGTCAGGCTGAGCAGCAGGATGATTTTCCACTCGTAACTGGTATCCCAGTTGCCGTTGCTGTTTTGCGACATAGAGGAGCCCCCTGTTGGAATTATTATTGGTAGTGGTAGTGTGGATTTTAGTTATTATTTTCCAGGCTGTTACCCGGACTTTTCACTGCTGAGTAAATCATATCTCGGCATGAAAAACACTGATTTATTTGGCCTGGGGACGGGCAAATCACCGGGTCCTGGGTACGTATTTACATCGCCGCCCCGGCCTTTACTCCTTGATCAATCTGGTTAATTTTTTTAGGCTTGCGCACTTGTAAAGCCAGGGTACAAGAAGGCTGTCGAACAGCTCACGCCCGGCTTTTGTAATTTTGCTTGCCAACGTACCTGTCCGAGGAAACCACGTGGGAAACCTGACGCCGCTCGCCTTCTCCGGCCGCCTGTGCAGTACCAGAGCGGGAATAGCCGTGCTTTTATGCCTTGTTTCGGCTCTTCTGGCGGCCCAGACCACGGAGCAGACGCGGGGCAATTTCGATACAGGTACCGGCAAGTTGTGCCTGCCCGTTGAATTGAGTGAAACCGGCCAGCAATACGATGTCTGCCTGCGGCTGCAACAGTCCCAGGATATCGTTTTTCGCGTCTCGAGCGCGGTCAAGCGCACCGAGCCGCTCGTTAATCCGCCCGCTTACAGCCAGCAGACTGGCCTGCATATTCCCGTAGTGCGTTTCAGCAACGGCAAGGTATTTGCGGATGTGACGCTGGTTGCCTCGCTGGACAGCAGCACCGGCGATGTGGTTTTCCGGGTCACCGGTGGTGAGGCGGCCAAAGTGGACAAGAAGCACAGCATCGCCCGGATCTGGAGCGAGGAGTTGCTGGGTGGCATCCGCAATGACCTGGCCAGGCCCACGGTGCATTCGCGCAATCTCTTTCATACGTCCGCGGTGATGTACGACGGCTGGGCGGTATTCGATGGTGTGGCGGACACCTATATCCTGGGCAAGACCCTTAACGGGTTCACCTGTCCATACGAGGGCATGCCATCACCTGCAGATGTTGCGGAAGCGCGCCGCCAGGTCATCACATTCGCTGCCTACCGCCTGCTCAGCCACCGGTTTGCCAAGGCACCCGGGGCCGCGAAGGTGACCAAGAATTTCAGCCACACCATGGCGGCGCTGGGTTATGACAAAAACTTCACATCGACGGATTACAGTGGGGGTAATGCGGCGGCGCTTGGCAACCATCTTGCCCAGTGCATGATCGACTACGGCCTGCAGGACGGTGCAAATGAAGCCAATGGCTACGCCCCCCTTCATTACCAGTCGGTCAATGAGCCCATGGCCCCGGCCGAAAAGGGTAATCCCAACCTCACCGAACCCAATAACTGGCAACCCCTGTCCTTTGAGGTATTCAGGGACCAGAGCGGTAATATCTTCCTGGGTGACACGCCGCCTTTTGTGGGTCCTGAATGGGGCAGGGTCGAGCCGTTTTCACTGACCGTGGATGACCTGACCATTCATCAGCGTGACGGTGCACAGTGGTACGTGTACCACGACCCGGGCAAGCCTCCTTATATAGAAGACGTGATTCTTGGTCTGCCCAGGGGCGAGTACTATAAGTGGGGTTTCGAACTGGTTGCCCAGTGGTCCGCCCAGCTGGATCCGGATGATGGGGTACTGTGGGATATCTCGCCTGCAAGTATCGGCAACATCCAGGAATACCCGACCAAGCTTTCCCAGTACACGAATTTCTACAAAGTGGAGGAGGGCGGTGATCCTTCTCCGGGTTATGAGGTTAATCCGGTCACAGGAGTGCCCTACGCACCGCAAATTGTTCCACGGGGAGACTATGCGCGCGTACTCGCTGAATTCTGGGCGGATGGCCCCGACTCCGAAACGCCCCCGGGACACTGGTTCACCATCCTCAATTATGTTTCCGACCACCCCCTGCTGGAAAAACGCTTCAAGGGTGAGGGGGCTTTACTTGATGACCTGGAATGGGATGTGAAGGCCTATTTCACCCTGGGCGGGGCCATGCATGACACGGCGGTCACAGCCTGGGGCATCAAGGGCTGGTATGACTATATCAGGCCGGTTTCCGCTATCCGCTACATGGCCGGCCTGGGCCAAAGCACTAATCCGAATGCCATGAGTTATGACCCGGACGGCATCCAGCTCAAGCCGGGCTTCATCGAACTGGTACAGTCCGGTGATCCGCTGGCAGGTGCAATCGATGAAAATGTCGGCAAGATCAAGCTCTTTGCCTGGCGCGGCCCGGATTATGTCCCCGATCCGGAGGTTGACTATGCGGGGGTTGGCTGGATCCTGGCCGAGGACTGGTGGCCCTACCAGCGTCCGTCTTTCGTGACTCCGCCTTTTGCAGGCTATGTTTCCGGGCATAGCACGTTTTCCCGCAGTGCGGCGCATGTCATGACCCTGCTGACGGGCTCGCCGTACTTCCCCGGGGGGCTGGGGGAGTTCCATGCACCCAAGAACGAGTTCCTGGTTTTCGAAGAGGGCCCCAGTGTCGACGTGATCCTGCAGTGGGCCACCTACCAGGATGCCTCCGACCAGACCAGCCTTTCCCGTATCTGGGGGGGAATTCACCCGCCGGCTGACGACATCCCGGGACGGCTGATCGGCGACGTCATCGGGCCCGAAGCGTTCGACAAGGCCGAATCCTATTTCTCAGGCACGGCCGGAGAGTAACAGATAGGCCGGTTGCTGGCAGACTGCGGCTGAATCGTCGCATTTTGCTTGCCTGCGAGGGCATGCCTAGTACCCCGGCAGGGCCCTGTCCCGGCAGTTTACGCACCCGTCCATTCTGCACAGACTACTTTAATTAAGCTTATTAAATAACTGAATAATAAAATAAAATTCGATTTTCGCGGGCGCGTACTACAGTCCAATTTTTCACCCGGAAAAGTGAATTGATTCACAAATATGATATAAACTTGTGTCTTGGTTCACAATTTGCGGATAAGCCAATCATATTCAATATGTTAGGCAAATAACATAGGCTTAAGGCTTATTACCGGAGTTCAGGGTTCAGGGCCTGAACAGACCCCATTGACGCGGGGAATTGCAGTTCGAAAATTACCGGATATCGAGTTCCAGCAGTACGGGGCAGTGATCTGAGCCAGTCACCTGGTCGAAAATTTCCGCCAGCCGGATGCTGTCTGCCAGTTTGGAGGACGCCAGGAAGTAGTCGATTCTCCAGCCGATATTCTTGCCGCGGGCGCCCGACCTGAAGCTCCACCAGCTGTACTTGATGGTATCAGGGTGCAGGTGCCTGTAAGTATCGATGAACCGGTCATCGAGCAGCCGGTCCATGCCGTCGATTTCCTGCTGGGTGTAGCCGGCAGTCTTGTTGTAATTGGACTTGGGGCGCGCCAGGTCGATTTCCCGGTGTGCCACGTTTAGGTCTCCGCAAACCACCACGGGTTTATACTTTTCCAGGCTTACCAGGTACGCGAGGAAATCCCGGTCCCAGACCTGGCGGTAGTCGAGCCGCTTGAGCCCGTTGCCTGAATTCGGTGTGTAGACGGTCACCAGGTTAAATGCCGGGTACTCCGCACAGATGACCCGGCCTTCCTGGTCATGCTCGCTGATCCCCATGTCGCAGGTGACCTGGAGCGGTGCCTGGCGCGAGAGTATCGTGGTGCCGGAATAGCCTTTCTTGACGGCGGAATTGGGGAACACATGAAAGCCATCCAGGCCTTCCAGTGCGGTGACGACCTGGTCATCCTGGGCCTTCGTTTCCTGGAGGCAGATGATATCGCAGTCCAGGTCAGAGACGGCTTCGACAAAGCCTTTGCCGACAGCAGCACGTATACCGTTAACGTTCCATGAAAGAAGGCGCATGCGCTGTCTCTTGCTCAGTTGAACATGTTGTGCGAATGCTGCACGAAAAAGCTGTTGCGATCGATGGTGTCCAGGACGACCTCGCGGGTGCCGTCGCCATCCTTCAGTGTCAGCGGGATGCGGGTGCCGGCAGGGCCGAAATGCCACAGCGTCCTGAAAAATCCCGCCATGGAAGATACCGGCTGGGAATCCACCGAAAGGATGACGTCACCGGTACGCATGCCCGCGCGTGCCGCCGGGGCGCCCAGGTAAAGACCGACAACGCAAAGCTCTGATTCATGTTCCTCGATGAGCGTGCCGAGCCAGGGGCGCAGCTTGCCGGGTTTTTGCCCGTGGGCAGTCATGTAGTCCAGATAGGGCATGACCAGGTCCGTGGGAATGAACAGGTTGCCGGGTACGATGTCGCCGGTGGGGCCTTTCAGGCCGAGCGCCAGGGAGCCTATGCCTACCAGTTTGCCCTGCTTGTTCAGCAGGCCGGCACCGGACCAGTGTTCGCATAGGGGAACCGTATAGAAAGCTTCCTCGAGCAGATACTCCCAGCGGCCGGCATATTCCTCCTTGGCGAAGATCGCGGCATCCATGGCCTTGGTGTTCTCGCTGGTCACAATTTCGACGCGATCCCCGATATTGGCTGTGGATGCCCCGTCAGTATCCAGGTACGCCTTGCCGAGACTGGTCGTGGGTCGAATCAGGGCAATACCCGAATCATAATCCTGCGCGAGCACGATGCCTTCGGCCGTCTGGCCGCGGCGGTTGGTAATCCAGACCTCTTTTGCTTCCATGATCGAGTAACCAACCGTCAGCATCAGGCCGTCCGGACTGATCTGGATGGCGTGGCTCTGGCGCTCCGTGCCGAGGAAATCTGCTGTCATGGCGGTCTCGGGAATCAGGCTGTGAACAGACATCACCGCTTCGTTGCGGGGCAGTTCAAAGGGAAGAATGGTTGCAGACATGCGCAGAAAATCTATAAAACATCTGTCCTTGGATATTAATCAATATCGCCGGAAAAATCAGGTTTGCAATTAAAAAAACGCAGGGTCAGTCAGGTATGGAAACAAGGAATGGAAATATGGCGCTCCGGGCAGGATTCGTACCTGCGACCTGCCCCTTAGGAGGGGGCCGCGCTATAACCGCTCATTGGCTGAAACACCGGAGAATGTCTGGCCTGCAGACGTTTTTCAACCAATTTTATCGCTAGCGAATTATGTGCTTTCGCTATCGTAAAAAAAATGGTCCAGAAAACACGCCACTAACTGCCTAAAGCCAAGATATTTCGGACGTTTTCCTCAATTATATATCCAAGAAAAGAGTAACATTGGATATGGTATCTGACAAGCTTGTAGACATTTTTGTATACGCTAAAAGCAAAAGAAAACAGAAGAGAATTAGGCAGATATTTAGCAGTTTACAAAACCAAAATAGACAATTTAGGTCATATCGTTATGTCGAGTTAGAGTTTGAAAGTAATTAAAAAACGCTTTGTAAGAAATTGTTAAGAATAAGGCTTTAAAGTGCCAACAAAAATTGGGAATAGCTACATTCATTACCAAGGACTTTTCTATGTTAATTCGCAACATTCTGCTCGCAGCGTTGTTTCTAGCATCGCCGCTGGCTTTTTCTCAAAGCTACAGTACAACTAACGATATTTCATATTTGAAGGCTCATCTGGATACCAATAGGCAGGTGTATTATCCCGGAGATAGTCTGGACATCCGTATCACGTTTGAAAAAAATATATCTATACTGGAAGAGCAAAAGGCAGATATTTTCTTAGCACTGATACTGCCAAATGGAAATCAGCGATTTATTCCATTGAAAAATTACGTCACAAATTCATCCAGACGGGTAGGCTATATAGAACAAATTGATACAAACGATCTTCCGGATGGCGTATATCAATTAGGTGTCATAGCAACAATCCCCGGAGGTAGTCCAAATATATTAGGTGACTGGTATAACGGTTTGCCTGCACTGATGGATAGAAAGGCGGTCATCGTCACTTCGGCAAGAGTGAATGAAGATAATAACGAAGATGGCTTTTTGGATGGCGACTATGATGGCGATGGTTTTCTTGGCGATGATGAAGATTTGGAATTAGCTTATTTCCATGAAAAACACACAAAGTATAAATCCTCAGAATATCGTCAATGGGAAGATGATGACTGGGACGATGACGATGATGACGATTGGGTGGATGCTGACAATCGTATAGATTGGGATGATGACGACGATTATCTTGACGATCATCACCAAAGACATAATGACTTAGATGACCATGATAGTGACAAAGATTCAGATGACGATTAAATATAATTGCTAATTATTTAGTCAACATCAGTACCCATGTAGCCCGCGTATCTGCCTTTAGAAGATATGCGGGCTTTTAAATTATTTATATGTGGAAAAAATCTTAATCAGAGTATTAACTAATAAATCATCATTTATTGCTTTATGGTTTGTTTATTTCTCCTTTTTCCCCAACAACTTGGGATGGATCATTACTTGCATTTAGAAATTCTTTTGCTGTCAGAAATAGGCCAATAACCATTAGTGAAAATACTACGATAGCTATATAAGCGATAAAGGAGGCACTCATTTTTTATCTCCCATAATAGACATTAGCTTGAAATAAATACCAAAACAAAGAATTGAAGGTACCCAAAGCGCTGTAAACAGCCCTTCATCTTGCTGGCCAAAGAACCATAAATAAGCAGAGGTTACAAAAGAGATCGCTACTGCAAGAAGAATAAAAACATCAGATTTTTTAAACATAAATTTTCTCCCTAAAAGTCATGATACCCAATGGCAGCGATAAGACATCCGGACACTGCTACTGCGGCAATAGTACGGATACCTGAGTGTCCTAATAATGAATATTGTTCAATTTCACTTATACCTAACAGAACAGCTAATAGCATGAAAAAAGAAATGCATATAAGTGCTAACCCTATGAATTTTAAGCAATTAATCATACTTCTGTAGGTATATCCGTCGGGATTAATTAAATAAGAGTGTGTAACAGCTTATTCTTACGAATGTGTTAAACATTCGGATCAGCAAACATAAACCCGATCACATAACCAAGAGTGAACATTTTGAATGGGTTGGCTATTATTCAAAATAATAGCTAATGAATGGATCAACACTGTTTACTACTAAGCTAAAAAACAACAGCGTCTATATAGAAATCATCATAGCAAAGCAGAAATTAGATTGTGCCTCTCAATCTGATTAATAGATGAGAGGCACTATCTACCACAAAATTTTTAACTCTATCTCATAGCGGGCAATTTCGTATGATCTTAGAGGGCCTTCGTTAGTTAGAACTAAACGACTGTATCGTACCTGTATCATCAACTTGTATCGTAACCATTTTGTATGCTCTTAAAGATTCAATACTGTAGGCCGCTGATGCAGCTGTTGTTGCTACTGATGCTACTTGTACTGCAGAAATAGCTCCTGCTGCTGCTCCTAAACCAGTTGCTGCACCTGCAACAGCAACGGCAGCACCGAGCATGCTTCGCTTTTTCTGGTTGGTCCATACGTAGAAGGTGTATGTTTTATTTTCGCCAGTATTTGGGTCCAAATAACTACTGACAGTTTGATTTTCGATTGGGCCAAGTAACATTGATGCGAATTCATATGGCATTCCGGGAGATAGATTGCCAAGCAAAAAATTGGCTATATGCTCCTGAGTATATCTCCCTTCATAGGTCTGAGTTGATTTCAAGCACTCTGAGAAGTCAGAAAACGATTGAACTACTTCAAGTGACGCATTATCTATGCTGAACTTTGGCCACGATTTATTTACGTCTCTAAATTCAGTTGCCTTCTTCCCATTTTTTGCAGTGAGGGCAGTACACGCGGGCACCTGACCTTGTTTTGTCTGGTAAGGTGTTCCTAAGAATACTTACCCATCTGCAGAGTAGGATAGGCTTGAATAATTCATCATGAACAAAGTAATCAAAGTTAAATATGAAATTCGCATAATAGATCTCCTAAATACATTTCAAATTCTTAGCTACGATATTTTTAACCATATGGATCAAGGATCAAAACATACAAATTTTAGAATCACGTATGTCACGACGGTGAAAGGATATGACAGTTATAATTCCTAAAAGTAAGAAGGATCCAGAAAGATTTAGACAGGAAAAAATTATTTATGTTATTGATATATATCAATAAATTATAGTTTCATATGCTTTTGTAAGAAAGAGTGAGCATTCGTACGCTACTTGATCTAGATTGCTCCTACAGGGCAATACAGAGCCTCTCAGGGGTATTCTGGAACCTTATTTCGGGCGGGGCGGGGTATAGGTATATAGCTGCGGGTGGTTGTTGTTAGAACTAGGAACT
This sequence comes from Pseudomonadales bacterium, assembly GCA_023257855.1. Taxonomy (GTDB): domain Bacteria; phylum Pseudomonadota; class Gammaproteobacteria; order Pseudomonadales; family Pseudohongiellaceae; genus Eutrophocola. The sequence continues at coordinate 40,453 of JALRBG010000239.1, forward strand.
GTTAATTAAATTGGGGCGGTTGCTGTACCTGTTTCTTAACTCACCTTGTAATATCCGGGGTCCATCCTAGACAGCAGGGAAGAATGGAAGGTGCATGACTGCAGGTCTGTTGTAAGAAGAGAGAAGATGCTAGGCCTAGGCTTGAAATAATATGAATCCGTCTATCAAGAAAGGTGCTAAATTTAGCAACCGGCAATTCATGCGAGTATGCCTTTGATGGCGAATATGATGAACCTAATTTATGCCCAATTGGAACAGATACAACTGATTGTCTCTAGTTTATGAGTCTTTTACAGAATTTGCTGTTTTTAATCCTTATTCAAGTTTTATCTTGTACCCTCTCAATCTCTGCTTTTAGTCAGCCACTTTCACCGCCCTGCGGATATGAAAACGTAGTAAGTAATAAATATATCGACGGCAGATACTTTGAAAAAGGGATTTATGTAGTAAATGCATTTGGTATCTCTTGCACAGAAATCTTAGGAAATGATGGTCTATTTTCATTATTCCTGAGCCTACCTGATAACTCGCCATTACCAACACCTTGGATATCGCTTTCTGAAGCAGTAGGTGAACCAAAATTTTCGGCTGGTACTGGAATAGGATTTAGAGTGCAGAAGGTTTCAGAACTTATCTTTTCTTTAGGTGTACTACAAAACCGGTTGAAAGATACTATTTCCACAGACGCTCAAGCATCTAATGCAATAATAACTGTAGGCGCCTCTTCGGATGGAGGTGAAACTACTAAAGTCAAATTTACATCGGATGAAAATGTAATAATAACGGCTAAGATTTATCCTGATGCTAAATATGTTGGCCAAGAGGGTGAGCTTTATATTGTGATGCGAACTACTGAGAATGGCAAAAAATTTTATCAAGCCTTAAACGAAGATGGTATATGGGAGTTCTGGAATACTAGCCTCAAATCTTTGAATGCCGCTAAATATGTGAATGCACTAAAGAATGCGGAAGAGATAGCGATTTATTCTGGCCGCATGACTGTGGGCCAGCGACTTATATATATTGGTTACTCACTTTTCACTAATGATAAGCCTGTCATAACAACAAATCTGACGCCCTATAAGATAGAGGTGTATCAGTAATTCTCTAAATAATCTTATTCTAGATTACAACGCCCTAATAGATGCCGCTGAGTATCTTTGGCATTTGTGAAACATAACCCACTTAATATTGTCAGAAGAAATTCTTTTGTATCTGGGCAGGTACAGAAACTGTGTGACGCTAACAGCCCCTCCCGCCCCCTAATTGAGACCCCGGCTAGGTCTAAGAATCACTCAGAGACGTCAATCTTAAAGGGAGAGAGGCTTGTTGTTATGACAGGCTTATCATTAATGAATAACGAGTAACCGACATGCATCAACCGCTCCGGACTGTTATCGTGCCCGAGTCATAGGGATATAAATAAAAGCTGAGAATTCCTATATTGATATCTACAGCTGATAGCTAGCCTCCCTTAACAGTTAAGGTATAAGGTTTTAAGCTAACATGGATTTTTGGTTTTCCATCTTTTTCATATAGTGAATATCCTACGTAAACGAGCCTTTCACCCTCACTAAGCTCACCTGAGAAAACCAAAACTTCTTCAGCATCAGATAAAGCTGCAACGTATCGTGCAGCAGGCAAAGATTTCAAGCTTGCGTTCCAAGTTTCCCAGTAACCATCCTCATTAAGCGCTAGAAAAACTTTCTTGCCATTTTCTATTACGCGGACTACAACATATATCTCTCCCTCTTTACCAACATCTAGCGGATCCGGTATGACCTTTGCGACTAGATCAATGAAATCAGAAGTAGTGAATGATTTATCATTATTTTGTTCTCCGTTACCTGCTACACCGATAGCTATTGAAGTCTTTGAAGATTTTCCATCAGTAGTTATCGTAACACCCTGTGCCTCAGAAATTACTTCAGGAATCTTATCTTTTTCTCCACTATAGTGCCTAACTGTGTTTGATAACTTTGAGCAATAAGCATCGCTACAAGCTTCTAGTTTAAGGTAGTAATAGGTCTCCAAATTTGGTGGGAAAAATGTATATGAAATATCTTCACCATCTGCTTCTGTAAATTTCTCTGCTATAACACAAAGATCAATGATGTTATCCATGCAGTTATACAGGTTGTAGCTATAACCCTTAACAGTTGGCCAGCTTAAGAGAATACTGGAATCTTCCTTATTAGGCTGCCCTTTGAGAGCGGGAGTTTTTATTTCATTTTGTTTAATGGCCTCTTCAAGGCTTTGGGAAATAGTTACTAGAATTATACGTTCGTATTTTTCCTCTAACTTGTTTTGGATAATAACTTTGTATTCGTAAATTCCTGCTTGAATATTGTTAATAGAATATTTATATGCCAGCGAAACACTATCGTTTAAATTCACGCTTTCTATCAACTTCTTATCCCAATAGAGTTTGACAGATGATAATCCGATAGAATCCTCGGCATATAATGCTAGATTAATATTGTAACTACTATTTATTTGGCCTGAAAAGAGTTCAACATTACCATGCACTAGAGAAGAGGTGACTTCAAAAACATCTTCAGTTGATGCAGCTGATAAGAACAAAATCTGAGCCGATTGAACAATAAATCTAAGAGTTTGAGATGATGCCCCCCCTTTATCATCAATAACTTTTAGTGTTATTTCATTCTCTCCTTCCGGAAATCTTAACTCTGCCTCCTTTTCTCTGGAGATTACTCTTCCTCCTACTGTCCAAATGGTCTTGACTATAGACCCATCCTCATCTTGAGAGGCTGAAAAAAACTTAATTAATTCACCAGCCTTCTTATCAGTATCTGAATAGGACTTTAGAGCATTTTCAATTATTGCTTTTGGTAATAAGTTATTCTCACTAGAGCTTGTATCTAATGCTATGGGAGCAAGCACATTTATTTTTTCACTAACGCAAGCTTTCAATTCAGACTGCACGTCCTCTACACAAAACGAGATATTACTCTTACCGTCCGGAAGTTTAATTTTGATTTCAGTTCCGACACCTATTTTTCTATTATTGGAATAGAAAATGTATTGAATACGATCTGAGATACCCTCAACACTGCTAACATCAAGATCAATTTCCCCCTTCGCAGTAATTATTTCGCCAATGACCTCATCTGTATCCATAATTTCATAGCTATCATCAGGCAATTTATTCAAAGATTTCGCTATAATTTCTATCCCAAGCGCAGCTTCTATCTTGCTGCGGATATCCTCAGGAGATTCTCCAGAATCTTTATTTTCCTCTTTGACACAGCCTGTCTGATCTGAATTGGGCACAGATCCAGCCGGACAACTTAGTGGAGGTGGAGTCTGGGTATCACCAGCGTCTTTATTTT